>NZ_JANPLK010000020.1 GCF_031426495.1 Gemmatimonas sp.
TTCACCTCGACCACCGATCTTACGCGCAAGCTGCTCCGCTATATCACGCTGCATAACGAAACCTGCCAGCCGTTTGTGTGGCGGTATCGCGACGTCACCCGTCGCATGCCTGCTACACGTACATCAACTACGCCCCACTAGTCTGGAGATGCCCGCCATACGCTGGAACTTCTCGAGAGATCTCGAACAAATAGTCGTCGCCCTCATTACCCGCGCTCGGTTTGTCTGGCAAATCAGCGGCGACCGTCATCCGACGCATATCGAATCCTGCCGCAGTCACGGGTCCCCCACCATCTGCACACGCCGCAGCGAGTAAGAGCACGAAAATCACAAACGGCGAAACTCCATTCGAACGATGCATCTCTCCCATCCATAGAAAATGATAATCCGACTATTGGCTACACAAACCTTCGTTTCGCGAGCGTACGGTCCGAACGATATGATGTCAACAGAAACAAATAGCCGCCCCTACTCCAGCTCCTTCCCCTGGGTATTCGGAATCACCGACCACGTGAGCGCCGCCAGCAGGTACGCCGAGCCCGCCACCGCGAACGCGGTTTGAAATCCCCGTGACGTGGCGAGTGTGCCCACCGTGAACGGTGCCGCCGCACTCGCGATGCGGCCGATGTTGTACGTGAATCCCTGCGCCGACGCGCGGATCTGCGTGGGGTACATCTCGGCCGTGACCGCGCCGAAGCCGCTGAAGAAGCCGGTGCCGAAGAACGCCACGAACGGTCCGAGCAACAGTAGCAACAACGGATTCGACAACGAGCCGTACAACGGCAGCAGCAGACTCGCGCCAAGCAAGTACACCACGTACACCTTCTTGCGGCTCATGACGTCGGTGATGTACCCGAACGACACGTAGCCCAGCCACATGCCGAGCTGCATGAATACCACGAGCTTCGACATCGTAGCGGTGCTGAGACCGATGCCGCCTTGCGTGGCGGGCAGCGAGAGGTACGCCGGGATCCAGCCGTTCATGCCCCACCAGCCGAACAGCGTGCAGGCGTTCATGAACGTGACCGCCGCTGTGCGCTTGAACATCGCACCGCGGAAGATGTCGAACACGGAATGCGCGCGCGGTGCATTCGGCCGCGCGGCCGCACCAGAACGTTCGGCGTTGAGTCGCGCCGCGTGCAACAACTTCCAGGCGTCGGGTTCTTCCACGCTGCGGCGCACCCAGAGCGTGAAGAACGCCGGCAGGATGCCGATGAAGAACACCGCGCGCCATCCGTAGGCCGGCAGCACGAAGCCCACTACCGTAGCCGCGGCGGCAAACCCGATCGCCCACGCGCTTTGCATGAACGCCAAAGCGCGACCGCGCGACTTCGAGGGCCAACTCTCCGACACCAGCGCGGCGCCGCTGGCCCACTCGCCGCCCATGCCGAGGCCCAGCAGCGCACGGAAGAACGCGAACTGCCAGAACGTGTTGGACAAGCCGCAGGCCGCCGTGAACACCGAGTACAACAGCACGCTCGCAATCATGGAGCGCGTGCGGCCGTAGCGATCAGCCACCCATCCGAAGAACAGGCCGCCCGCCGCGCCGCCCAGCAGCGTGATCGACCCCAACGCGCCGGCCTGTGCCTTCGTGAGCCCCAGCTCGGCGATCACCGCTGAGAGCGTGAGCGAAAAGAGCATCACGTCGAAGGCGTCGAGCGCCCACCCCATGGAGGCGGCGACGAGCGCGCGGCGAGCCTGCGAGGGAGCGACGCGCCACCAGCCCATCAGGCCGGCGTCGGTGGGGGCGGTGACGGAAGGGGCAGTCATGCGCCCGAACTTACGCGGCGGGAGCAGTGAAGGTAGGAACGGGCGAGAAGTGTAGCCTTTTGCCCATGACGTCATCATGATTTATACTTTATGAGATAAAAGTATAACCGATCACGGGTTTCACCCATTGACCTTTACTTTCGAACACGCCGACTCAGTCAGCCAGCAGGTGCAGCGGGTGCTCGAAGCGCTGCAGGCCGGCGCGGCGCCTCGTGACATCGAACGCGCGCAGGTGGACATCAAAGAAGAGCCTGGCCGCCGCGGGCCCGCCGGCGTCGTGCTTGCCGGCCGCACTGAAAACGACGGTGCCGCGCGCTATCTCGCGGGGGAGCTCGCCTGCCTCGCGAATACGCCCGGAGGCGGGGCCTTGGTCGTAGGCGTTGCCGACGACGGGACACGAATCGGGACTGAATTGAGTGCCGATTGGCTTCGTCATCGGATCTGGGAGCTGACGACCAGGCAGTTGACGATCAGCGCCCAAATGGTCCAATGCAGCGGCGTTCGGCTTCTCGTGCTCGTCGCCCCGGAAGCGATCGAGCCAATTCGCTACGCCGGTCGCCTCCGCTGGCGGCTCGACGATCACTGCGTCGACATGGATCCGACCAGCTGGCACGTTGAGGCTCGGCGACGAGCGGGCATTGACTGGTCCGCCGAGCCATCCGAGCACACGCTCGATGATGTGAGTGCCGTTGCCGCCGAGATCGCGCGCCGATATCTCCGCGCGGCGTCAAACGCCGGAGACGACGCTGCGGCCGAACTCGCCGAGGCCACGATCGCGGATCTGCTACGAAGGCTCCACGTCATTGACGGGCGCGGGCGCCTCAGCAATGCCGGATCGCTTCTCTTCGTTCGCACGCCAGACATCGGGATCGACTACCTGCGACGGGAGGTGGCCGGCGGGGATAGCATCACCAGAGTACGCAGCAACCGCGCGCTTCTTGAGCAAGTGGCTGAGGTCGAGATGGCGACCGACGTCACGAATCGCATCGTCCATGTCGGCGGAAGCTTCGCGCACGGCTTGCTACGGGCCATCCCGCAACGCGCGCTTCGCGAGGCCGTGATCAACGGCATCGTGCATCGCGACTGGCTCTCCCGGCAACCCACGCTAGTCGATCACATCGGCGACCGCCTCACCGTGACGTCTCCGGGAGGATTCATCGGGGGCATCGCTGCCGCCAACATCATCACGCACCCCGCCGTCCCCCGCTATCGAAGCTTGGCGGAAGCCGTCGCGTCGCTTCGCTTGGCCGAGCGAGAGGGCATCGGAATCGATCGGATCGTGCGCGACCTGCTCGCCCGAGGACACCGCGCCCCCGACATCGCTGAAATCGCAGGTCCATACGTGCGCATCACGCTCGCGGGCGGCGATCCTGACGCCACCGTGATGGCGCTTCTCTCCTCGCTGCAGCCCCCAGCCGCCGCCAGCGATGTTGATATGCTGCTCGTGATCGGTCATCTCCTGCAGACGGGGTGGATCGATGTCGAGCACGCGGCACCGGTCATCCAGCGTTCCCGCGTGGAAACTGAGGAGGCCATGAGCCGCATTGCCGCAGTCACCGTGGACGGCGATCCCGTTGTCGTACCGATCAATGGTGTCCCAGCGGGCGCACCCGTCGCCTATCGATTCAGCGAGCGCGCACGAACGGTGCTCGACACCAAAATGGCGCACCTCGCGACACCAGACGGGCGTCGTGCGATGATCGTGTCGTGGGCGCACGCCCGCAGTCGCGTTTCGTCGACAGAGGTTGCCGACTTTACAGGACTCAGTGTGCCATATGCGGGGACGCTGCTGAAAGCGTTGGCCGACGAATGCCTACTTCGTCCGTCCCGCGCGAATAGAATGGGTCGCGGTTTCTACTACCTGCCCGTGCGCGACCACGACGACCACACGTGACGCAGTCGATGATGCGCTAGTCCAGCAGTTGCTTTGCAAACGTGACCGCATCGATATTCGCGCCACACACCACTATGCCAACGCGCTTCCCCTCCAGCCGTTGGCGTAGTGGATACATCAACGCCGCCAGCGACGCCGCACCCGCCGGCTCCACGGCGAGCTTCGCCGCGCGATAGGTCAGCCGCATCGCCTCGCGGATCTGCTCGTCGCTCACGAGCACCACTTCGTCGACAAATCGTCGATTGAGCGCGTACGAGTAAGGCTCGCAACGCGGCGCGCCGAGTGAATCGGCGATGGTGCGCACGGCATCGATCGACTGTGGCGATCCTGCGGCGAAGCTGCGCGCCATGGTGTCGGCGCCTTCGGGTTCGACGACATACACCGCGGTGCTCGGGCTCATCTGCTTCACCGCGCAGGCCACACCGCCGGTGAGTCCACCGCCACCGGCCGCCACGATCACGGCATCGAGCTCCTCGCCGGCGGCGCGCACCTGGTCGATGAACTCCATGCCCACGCCGGCGGTGCCGAGTGCGGTCTTGGGGCCTTCGTACGGGTGCACGAACGTACGTCCCTCGCTCGCTTCAATCTCTTTCACCCGAGCGAAGGCGGCGTGCACGTTCTCCACCAGTTCGACCGTGGCACCAAGCTCGCGACACACCTGCACGCGAAAGGCGTTCGCGGTTTTGGGCATCACGACGGTCGCAGTGGTGCTGAGTACGCGCGCCGAGTAGCCGAGCGAGATGGCGTGGTTGCCGGCGGATACGCCAACGACGCCGCGCGCGAGCGCGTCGGCATCGAGATCGAGCATGACCGAGAGCGCGCCGCGCGGCTTGAAGCTGCCGGTGCGCTGGAAGAGCTCTTCCTTGAGCCACACGCGCGTGCGCTCGCCCACAGCCCGAGATAGCGCGTCGTCTACCAACAGTCGCACGGGCGTGGTGATGACGCGATCACCGAGTCGTGCGCGATTGGCGCGGATCGCCTCGACGGTGGGAAAACTGAATGCGTCGCTTACAGGAGTGTCCGTCACGGTGCCGGCCGCTTGTACAGACCCACCAGCACACCCTTGCCGCGAATGTGCGAGGCCATGGCGGCCATCACCTCGCGTCGCGTGAGCGGCGGCGACATGCCGGTCGGCGCCACATTCACCATGGCATCGAGGGCGTACAGCTCGAACACGTAGTGATGCGCCGGTCCGGTGGCCGGTGCGGCCGGGCCACGATAGTACGGGCCCGTGCCACTGATCTGCCGCATGCCGTTGGCAGCCTGTGCGCCCTGCGGCACGCCCTCGGGGAGCGACGTGGCGTTACCGGGGATGTTCCACACCATCCAGTGCAGCAGGTCGTCGGTGCCGTCACCGATGGCGGCATCGGCATCGTGCACGAGCAGCACGAAGCTGCGCGTGGAATCGGGCGCGCCGCTCCAGCTCAACGCGGGCGACACATCGCGTCCGGTTTGCGCGTGGCGCGCGGGCATCATGCCGCCATCCGTGAAGACACTCGAGGTGAGCGTCATCACGCGCATCGCCGCGCGGGCGGGGGCACGGGCGGGCTGCGGCGTGGCCGGCGTCGCCGGGCGAGCCTGCGCGAAGGCGTTGCTCGAGAGGCACATCGCGGCAGCCGCGGCCAGGAGACGAGTATGAGCCTTCATCATCGCGGCGCTCATGAGAACGACTTCGGCATGCGCTTGCGCCACACGTCATAGCGTGCGCGCAGGGTCTTCACCGGATTCAAATTCTCACCGGCCTTGATCGCGTTCGGTCCACCCTGCTCCGGCTGCACCACCGTGAGATACATCGCGTACTTCCCGTTGCTGTGCGAATCACCGCTGGTGTCGTTCGCATTGGCCATCAGAATGTAGGCGATGTACGACGTGCGTCCTTCACACGCACTCGCCGGGGCCGAGCCGTCGGCAGGCAGGGGCGGACAGACACAGCGACTGTCTCCACCGTACTGATCGGCCGTTTCGAGCGCCGCCATTACGCGATCGGTGAGCGCGCCCTTGATGTGCAGAAAGGCCTTCACCGCGTTCGGAATCACTTCGCCCGGACGCAGGATATTGCCCTGAATCGAGTAGTAGATCTGCGTGCCCGGCACGCGGCCCTGAATGTCTTGGCTGACGTAGCCGTTGGTGAGCCCCGAGTGTCCGGCGCTGCGTCCGGTGAGGTCGAGGATACCGAACTGGCGCGATTGAAAGGCGGGATCTTCGGAGAGCATCTCGATGATACGCGCCGGGTCGGTGCCCTTGGCCAGCTCGCGGTACACGAGCATCTGGTTGGCGTGCGTGCCATCCACGCCGGCCTGGCAGGCGGCGACGCCCTTGCCGGGCACCACGACGGCTTGGATGCCCATGAGGAAGGCGTCATTGTTGTTGACGCAGGTAGCCGAGGCGATGACTACGCGTCCGGTGGCCGCGTCGACAGCGATCACCGACCAGGTGGCATGGGCGACTCGGGGCACGGTCACCGAGAGCGCAACGAGGGCGACCGCGTAGCCCACGACGCGGCGCAGATGAGATATCAGCATGCGGCTAACGTGCGCCCCGAGCATGCCGACTCGCAAGGGTGGCGCGGCTTAGCGTCGCGCCAGCTTCACCGCCCAGTCATACACACCGCCGTACTGCTGGGCCGCTTGATCCCAAGAGTTGTCCTCACGCATACCGCGAGCCCGCAGCAACGCCCAGCTTTCGGGGTCGCGATACACCTGCAGCGCCCGGGCGATAGCGTCAGCAAAGTGTTTTGCCTCGTACGGATGAAAGCGAAAGCCGTTGCCATCGAAGCCTTCGCGGACGGTGTCGTTGAGGCCACCGGTGGCCCGCACGATCGGCACACTGCCGTAGCGCAACGCGATCATCTGCCCCAATCCGCACGGCTCGAAACGTGACGGCATGAGGAAAGCGTCGCTGCCCGCATAAATGCGCTGGGCCAGCGCCGCGTCGAAGCCGATGCGTACCGCAATGCGTTGCGGATGCGCGCGCGCATGTTGCTGCATCACGAACTGCAGATGCGCGTTGCCCGAACCGAGCACGACCAGCTGCGCATCGGTACGCTGCAGAATCCACGGGATGACCTGATCGAGCAGATCCAGCCCTTTCTGCTCCACGAGCCGGGATACGATGCCCAACAGCGGACGATCCGCAGCCACCGGAAGGCCGAACTCCGCCTGCAGCGCGGCTTTACACACCGCCTTCCCCGCGATGTCATCGACATCGAAGGTGGCCGCGAGATGGGCGTCGGTGGATGGATCGAACACCTCGCGGTCGATGCCATTGAGAATACCGGCCACGCGATCACGCTTCGCGCGCAGCAAGCCGTCCAGCCGCTCACCGTACTCGGACGTCATGATCTCCTGCGCGTACGTGGGACTTACGGTGGTCACGACGTCGTTGAACAGGATGCCACGCGCCATGAAGTTGAACGTGCCCGCGATCCCGGGGCCCATGCTGTCTTCGGGCAATCCACCTTCAGTGAGTCCGGCCAGCGCCAGCGTTTTCGTGCTGCGCTGCCCCTGATAGGCCAGATTGTGGATCGTGAACACCGTGGCCATGTGGCCGAACGTGTACGCGAGGTACGTCTTGAGATAGTTCGCGATCAGAGCGGCATGCCAATCGTGGCTGTGCACTACCGTGACCTGCCACTGCTCCACTTCGCGAAGATGCTGCATGAGCGCCAGCACGCCACGCGCGAAGAGAATGAAGCGGCGATCGTCGTCCCCTTCCCCGTAGATGGCCGAACGCTCGAAGGCGGCGGGAATGTCGAGCAGGTACACCGGCGTCTCGCTGCCGGCCAGCCGCCAGACCCTGAGCTCCTCCTGTCGCTCACCAATCGTAACGAACGAGGCCGCGATGGGGCCCTCCACTGGGATACCGCGCTCGCGCAGCTCGCGGAAGTAGGGCATCACCACGCGAACGTCGTGTCCGGCGCGCCGCAGCGCCGCCGGTAGCGCGCCGGCCACATCAGCCAGTCCGCCGGTCTTGATCAGGGGTGCGACTTCAGCCGCCGCGAAGAGGACGTTCATGGCTGAAAAATGCAGTCGAGAAACGCTCCGGGACACCCTTCCGCGAGATGAACCGGCGACACAGAATGGGGAGAGGGCGATTTCTTTCCCGATTGCGAGTATCCCTGATATGACGTCACCATCCCGCCCGAGCACGATTGCCCGTACCGCCATGGCCTACGTGCTGGCGGGAGGCCGCGGTTCCCGTCTCTACGAGATGACCGATCGACGGGCCAAGCCGGCGGTGTATTTCGGCGGCAAGACGCGCATCATCGACTTCGCGCTGTCCAACGCGCTCAACTCGGGTATTCGACGTATCGGCGTGGCCACGCAGTACAAGGCGCACAGTCTCATCCGCCACTTGCAACGTGGCTGGAACTTCCTCCGCCCCGAACGCAACGAAAGCTTCGATATTCTGCCGGCCAGTCAGCGCGTAAGCGAAACGCAGTGGTACGATGGCACCGCCGACGCCGTGTATCAGAACATGGATATCATCGAGGCGTATCACCCGGAGTACATGGTGATTCTCGCTGGTGATCATATCTACAAGATGGACTACGAGCAGATGCTCGAGCAACACGTGGCCCAGAATGCCGACGTTACCGTTGGCGTGCTCGAAGTCGCGCGTAAGGAGGCCTCCGGATTCGGCGTGATGCACGTCGACACTGATGATCGCATCGTGCACTTTCTCGAGAAGCCAGTCGACCCGCCGGGGATTCCGGGTAATCCGGAGATGGCGCTCGCCAGCATGGGCATCTACGTGTTCAAGACCACGTTCCTGTTCGACTTGCTGCGCCGCGATGCTGCCGACCCGAGTTCGTCACGCGATTTCGGCAAGGACATCATCCCGTATGTCGTGGCCAACGGCAAGGCGGTCGCACATCGCTTCGGCACGTCGTGTGTGAAGGCGCATCGCGAGCTGGAAGCCTACTGGCGCGACGTCGGCACGATCGACGCGTACTGGGAAGCGAACATCGATCTCACCAGCGTCATCCCGTCGCTTGACCTGTACGATCAGAATTGGCCGATCTGGAGCTACAGCGAAATCACGGCACCGGCCAAGTTTGTGCACAACGATACGCATCGCCGTGGTGCCGCCATCAATTCGCTGGTGGCCGGCGGTTGTATCGTGTCGGGCTCGCACGTCGAGAAATCGCTGCTCTCCACCGGCGTAAAAGTGCACTCGTTCGCGCATCTCGATGGCGCCGTGGTGCAGCCCTACGTCGAAATCGGCCGCGGCGCGCGACTGCGCAATGTGGTGATCGATCGCGGCGTGGTCATACCCGCCGGACTCGTGGTCGGTGAAGACGCCGAGAAGGACGCCACGCGGTTCCGCCGTACCGACAAGGGCCGCGTGTTGATTACGCAACCGATGATCGACCGGCTGCCGGAGTAGGGAGAACCGGTTGGTCCGTGGCTACATCGGGAGCGAAGCGATTCGCGCCAGGAGAAATCGCCGCTCCGGCGCCTGCGTCGTGAGCGCCAGCGCCTTGGTGAAGCTCGTCCGGGCCTCGTCGGCACGGTCGGCCCGACGACAGAGCTCACCCCGCGCCGAGTGCGCGAACCGATAGTCGGCCAGCGCGCCGGAATCGAGCAGCTCATCGATCACGGCGATGCCGGTTTCGACGCCACCATGTCCGCCATCGCGTATCGCGATCGCCACGGCACGATTGAGCTGCACCACCGGGGATGGATTGGCGCGCAGGAGCAGATCGTAGAGTGCCACGATTTCGTGCCAATCGGTCGCAGCGGCGGACGGCGCCTCCGCGTGCACGGCCGCGATGGCCGCCTGCAGTGTGAACGCACCGATACGACGGCTCCGCAGGGCGCGTTGTACCAGCTGGCTTCCCTCAGCGATCAGCTCGCGGTTCCAGCGCCGGCGGTCCTGATCTTCCAACAACACGATCTCACCGTTGGCACCGGTGCGTGTATGGCGGCGGGCCTCATGCAACAGCATGAGGGCGACGAGTCCGTACAACTCCGGTTCATCGAGCAGCGTCATGAGCTCGCGTCCCAATCGGATCGCCTCGGCCGACAGCAACGCGTGGGTCACGTCGGCCCCGCTCGACGGCGAGTAGCCCTCGTTGAAGACGAGATAGATCACGTGCAGCACGGCGTCGAGCCGATCGGGGAGATCGGCCGGCGACGGCACGGCGTACGGTATGCGCGCACCGCGGATCTTGGCTTTCGCGCGGACGATGCGCTGGGCGATGGTCGGGGGCGAGGTGAGAAACGCGTGGGCAATGGCCTCGGTGGTGAGCCCACACACCTCGCGCAGCGTAAGCGCGATCTGGGCATCAGGCGAGAGCGCCGGATGACAGCAGGTGAACACGAGACGCAGCTGATCGTCGGCGATGCTGTCGTCGTCGTGCGCCGGTTCGTGCGCCTCGGGGCTGAGCAGGTCAAGTTCTGCGAAGCGGGTGGCACGGCGCAGGCGGTCGATGGCGCGAAATCGCCCGGCCGAGATGAGCCAGCTGCGCGGATTGACCGGCACGCCTTCGATCGGCCACCGCACGACCGCCGAGGCGAAGGCATCCTGCATCGCCTCCTCGGCGAGGTCGAAATCACCGAGAAGACGAATGAGGGTGGCGAGAATGCGACGCGACTCCTTTCGGTACACGGCCTCGATCGCGTCGCGCATGGTCGGACTCAATCCATCTGGGTGGAGACGGGCCGTACTTCGATGCTGCCGGTGCGTGCTGACGGGATGCGCGACGCGATCTGAATGGCCTCGTTGAGATCGCGCGCGTTGATGAGGTAGAAGCCCCCCAGCTGCTCTTTCGTCTCGGCGAACGGCCCGTCGGTGGTGGACATCTTGCCGTTGCGAATGCGCACCGTGGTGGCGGTGTGCACCGGCTGCAGCTCCTCGCCAGCAATCATGTTGCCGCTGGCGATGATGTCATTGGTGAACGTGCCGTATTCGCCCATGAAGGCGCCCATGTCGGTGGGCGACATGGCGGACAGCGTGGACTCGGCGTCATAGATCAGGCAGAGATACTTCATACTTCAAGCTCCTGGCGGATGGTGAATCGGGGTGGACACCATCTGGTCGAACGGGGAGCGGGAAATTCGACACCCGGCCGAACATCCTTGGCGAGCACCGGAAACGGATTGTTCCAGCCTGACATGCCGTTCAATTTCTTGAAATGAACAGCCGACGAGCCGCTGAGTCCGTCGCACATCGAGGATGATCGGTTGTTATCCGTTCGTATCCATTCGTATTCGTTCGTATCCGTGTCAGGCTGGAACAGTCGGTTTCCGCTCGTATCCAAGCGGATCGACCGGTCACGCCGTGTTCAGGTTGTACCGCATGATCCCCGCGTGGACACCGGTCCTGTCGCGTTCCAGCTCGTACACATCACCGCGTGGACCGGGCGCCGCAGCCAGCAACGCGTGTAGCGCCGCACGCTCGGCCACCGAAAACTCCAGCGATAGCGACGCCAACGTCGCCGGGAGGTGATCGGCGTGCCGAGCGCCGAAGATCACCGAGGTCACGGCGGGCTGGTCCAACACGGCCCGGAGCGCTACGGCGCCGATCGTGGTGGCATGCGCATCGGCGAGGTCACGCATGGTGCGCAGCAACTGCTGAAACGCGGGCCAGCCGCCGAACTCGTCGATGATCAGTTTGTATTTCACCAACGAGCGGTTCTCGAGCGGAGCAATGGGCTCACGCACACCGAGCCAACGCTCGTGAAAGAAGCCGCCAGCCAGCGCGCCGTAGGTGAGCAGCCCGACGTCATGCTCGGCGCACAGCGTCGCCATGTCGCCCAGCGCACGGCGGTCCATCAGCGAGCACTGCACCTGATGCGACACGATAGGAATGCCCGCATCAAGCAACGCACGCAGGCGCGGCGTATCAAAGTTCGTCACCCCGAGCTGACGGATCTTACCGACGCGTTTGAGTTCGGCCAGATGACCGGCCACCTCGAGCCATCCCGGCACGTCGAAATTCCACCAGTGGAACTGCACGAGGTCGAGTGTGTCGACACCAAGTCGCATGAGCGAGCGGTCGACCAGACGCTCGACATCGGCGCGGGTGAGCGTGGGCAGCGCGTCGCGATCAGGGACGCACTTGGTGTGTACGCGAATCGTCGGGGCAGCGGCGCCGTACCGTTCATGCCAGCCGCGCAGGAACTCCCCAATGAGCTCCTCTACGCCGGTGTAGATGTCGGCGCAGTCGAACGCCGTGATGCCCGCTTCCGCGAAGGCCACCATGTCGGCGATGGCATGCGCCCGATCGACCGTGCCATGTCCACCGGCCAGCTGCCAGCCGCCCTTGATGAGACGGGGGACCACATAGCCCGGTGCCAGTGCGCGCGAGGGCACCGGCGGATGCACCACGGCGCTCACCCTGCCTCCGGTGCCGGAGGCAGCGGCACCAGCGTGACATCGGCATGACGGAAGGTCGTGGTGCCCGTGCGCGTGATACGAAACCGCCCGCCGCAGTGCGGATCGGGACAGGCGATGTCGGCGTCGGTCGTCATCCAGTCGTTGGGATGGGTGGGGCGCTGCTTGGCCGGCAGCAGCGGCAACAGCGCCGCCAGCGGATAGAGCGGAAACGTCTGACCGGCAGGGAACGCGATATTCTCGCCGCGCAGCGTGAAGGAGTCGCCCGCCTGGTGATTGCACACCATGGGCCGGTCGGTGGCGATCACCTCCACCCGCAGGTCGAACAGCGTGAAGGCGTCGTCGCGCGCGGGCGGTGTGGCGCTCGGTGCGGGGTCCCGATTGGTCTCAGACATGGCGCGAACGATAGCGCCACACGACCTTCTCCTGCCATATGTCCAGCCAATTGCCAAGCCCAACCGCTCCCCCTGCCGCACCGTCGGCGCCGCTCACGTTCACCGGCGGACTGGCGGGTGCGCTGGCCCCGTTCGCGGCCTTCCTTGGCGGCGTGGCCTGGCTCGCGCTGAACGGCGCGCCGGATGAGAAGGGCTTCTGGCCGATTCTGCTCGGTGCGCTCATTCTGGGTCTGCTGCTGGCGCAGGATCGTGAACGGTATGCCGACGCGATGCTGGACGGCATGAGCCAGCGTGTGGTGATGGTGATGCTGTGCGCGTGGCTGTTCGCCGGCGTGATGGGGGCGGTGCTGAGCGCGGGTGGTCTGGTGACCGGACTCGCTTGGGCTTCGCGCACGCTGGGGTTAAGCGGCGGGGCGTATGTGGCGGCGACCTTTCTCACCACGGCGATCGTGTCCACCGCTACCGGCACGAGCTTCGGCACGATCCTGCTGTGTGGCCCGATTCTCTATCCGGCGGGTGGCGCGGCGGGTGCGATGCCGGCGGCGCTGATGGGGGCGGTGCTCGCTGGATCGACGTTCGGCGACTCGATGTCGCCGGTCTCGGATACCACGATTGCCTCGAGTGGCACGCAGCGCGTGGACATCGGCGGCACCGTGCGCAGTCGGCTGCGATATGCCGTACCGGCGGGGCTCGCCGCACTCGTGGCATCGGCGCTGCTGGGCGGCGGCACGGTGGTCGACGCCGTGACCACCACGGTCGCGAGCGCAGCCCCTTCTGCACCTACGTCGCCGAAGGGACTCGTGCTGCTCATTTCGCCCGCGCTGGTGATCGCGATGCTGCTACGCCGTACGCATCTCATTACCGCGTTGCTGACTGGGGTGGCGACGTCCGTCGGTATCGCGCTCGCGTTTCGGTTGGTGACGCCGTACGACCTGTTGCACATCGCCCCGGGCACCTTCGGCGCGAACGGCGTGCTGGTGGACGGCATGCAGCGCGCGATCGGCGTGAGCGTGTTCACGTTGCTGCTGGTGGCGCTGGTGGGCACACTGCAAGCCACTGACGTGCTCGACCGGTTGGTGCGTGCGTCGGAGCAGCGGGCGCACTCAGCCCGGGCCGCCGAGGGATGGATGGTGGGGGTGGTATCGGCGGCGGTACTGCTGACCACGCACAGCGTGGTGGCCATTCTGGCCGTCGGCGAGTTTGCGCGGCAGACGGGTGAACGCTTCGGCATCGATGGCTATCGTCGTGCCAACCTGCTCGATCTCACCGTCTGCACGTGGCCCTTCCTGCTGCCGTATTTTCTGCCCACGATACTGACCGCCAGCGCGAGCCGCAGCGGCGAGGCCTTCGGTATGCCGCCGCTCACGGCCGGCACGGTGGGCCTCTACAACACGTATGCGTGGGCGCTGGTGGTGACGGTGCTGCTTGCGGTGATCACGGGATACGGGAGGAAACGCGGCTGACGGGTCGAGCGTGTGATGCACGTTTACGTCCCAGACCACCTCTTGTCCCTGCCAAGTTCTCGCGTTTGTCAGACCATGATCGCAAATATCTAAGTAGAGATATGGGCGCGATGTGCTCCACGTCAGATTTGCCGTTCTGACCACAGAGGAAACTCAGCAATGAAGCAAGTCCCGGCCAGTGACCTGAAGACTGTCTTGCACTCAAAGCGCGCAAACCTCTACTACCTCGAACACTGTCGCGTACTTGTAAACGGGGGCCGTGTCGAATATGTGACCGACGAGGCAAGGCGCTCGCTGTACTGGAACATTCCGATCGCCAACACGACCACGATCCTGCTTGGCACCGGTACGTCGATTACACAGGCAGCGGTACGAGAGCTCGCAAAGGCGGGCGTTATGATCGGCTTCTGCGGTGGTGGTGGCACGCCGTTGTTTGCCGGGACTGAGCAGCAGCTCGAAGTCGCTTGGTTCCCAGCACAAAGTGAGTACCGTCCTACTGAGTATCTACAAAATTGGGCTAGTTTCTGGTTTGACGACACTCAACGTCTCGCAGCAGCGAAACTATTCCAACGCGACAGACTTGAAAATGTGAAGAAGCACTGGGCGGGTAGCAAGACACTCAAGGATCAGGGATTCTCGATTGACGCTGCGACTCTGGACCAAGCCGTCGACCGCGCAGCAGCGGCAATCGATGCAGCACATGACCAGACGGTTCTACTGACCGAAGAGGCGCGGTTGACGAAGGAGCTATACAAACTGGCGAGTCGTGCCACTTCATACGGAACGTTCACGCGTGTGAAGCGCGGCGATGGAGTCGATCCCGCCAACCGGTATCTCGACCATGGCAACTACCTGGCCTATGGTCTCGGCGCAACGGCAGCGTGGGTGCTGGGCCTACCGCACAGTCTCGCGGTCCTACATGGCAAGACCCGCCGAGGCGGATTGGTCTTTGACGTAGCCGACCTGGTTAAAGACGCCGTGATCCTACCACAGGCATTTTTGTCGGCGGTAAAAGGGCACTCCGAGCAGGAGTTCCGACAGGCGTGCATCGAAGCGCTCACTCGTTCCGAGGCGTTGGACACGATGATTGAGACATTGAAGTCGACATCGATTGCGCTTGGTCGCCGTCGCTCGGAAGTGCCACTTCCACAAGCGGCAGAAAGCACGTGAATGTACTTTTGATCGCGCAGTGTGATAAGCGTGCGCTGACCGAGAGCCGACGCATACTCGACCAATTCGCCGAGCGTCGCGGAAGTCGCACGTGGCAGACACCAATTACTCGCGACGGACTCGATACGTTGCGTCGACTTCTCCGAAAGACGGCGCGAAAGAATACGGCCGTTGCGTGTCACTGGATTCGCGGTATTGATCATTCTGAGCTGATCTGGGTGGTTGGTGACCGCCGGCGCTTCAACGCGCAGGGCGCAGTGCCGACAAACACCTCGGAGCGTGACGTGCGCCGCCAGGATGACGAATCAGATTGGCGGTCGGCGGGTCTCATCAGATTGCTGGCGGACCTCGCTGGACTCTTTCACGATCTTGGGAAGGCTACCCAGGCGTTTCAGGATCGACTCCAAGGGAATCTGCTGGAGCGGAATCTAGTTCGGCACGAGTGGGCATCCTTGCGACTGTTCGAGGCATTTGTTGGCGATGACGACGACATCGCATGGCTGACCCGACTCGCCGATCCCTCGGAATCTGATGATGCTCGCTGGCTCGGCGCATTGCGGCGCGATGGAATCGATAGCGCGCTTCCTTCACCACTTGCCTCACTGTCTCGCGCGCCGATCGCGCAGGCGCTCGCGTGGCTCGTGCTTTCCCATCATCGCCTGCCGACGCTACCGAAGCATGAGGTGTTTCAGATGTCCTCGTTGGAGGGTCTGCTTTCACAGCTGACGCCGCAGTGGAATGAGGACGCATTTGCCGACGCGACGCCACAGTCACTTGAGACTTACTGGCGGTTCGCGTCTGGGCTGCCAACGACGACTAACGCATGGCGCCATCGTGCGGCACGCAATGCGCGGCGGCTACTAGCCGAGCTCCACGCTGATCGAACAGCTCCAGCGCTGTCATCGCCGCTTGACGATCCGTTCGTCATGCACCTCGGCAGACTGTGCCTGATGCTCTCGGATCACCACTACTCGAGCCTCGAGGGCATCGACAACGCGGCACGGGTGCGAGTGGACTCGAGCGGTACCTTGCTGGCCAACACCCGCCGAGGCGATCGAAAGCCGAATCAATTGCTTGATGAGCATCTGATTGGGGTCGCGCGCGACAGTGCTGAAATTGCCAGGTATCTCCCTACGCTCCGGAAAAGTCTTCCGCATCTTGGTCGTCATCAGCAGCTGACCCGGCGAGCACGAGACGATCGATTTCGCTGGCAAGACAGAGCATCGGACATGTCAGCATCAATGCGTGCGCGCTCGGCGCTCCAGGGCGCATTCATCGTGAATATGGCATCGACCGGAAGCGGAAAGACACTCGCTAACGCTCGCATCATGAATGGGCTAGCCGACGAGAAGAGCGGCATGCGATGCACCTTCGCGCTCGGCTTGCGCACGCTCACCCTACAGACAGGAAAGGCATTCGAGCAACTCTTGCAGCTCGGAGACGACGAGCTGGCGATTCGCGTCGGTGGATCAGCGAGTCGCGCGCTGTTCGAGTATCACGAGTCTCAATCCTCGAATAGGGGTTCAGCATCGCTGCAGGACCTCGTGGAAGAGGATGCGCACGTTGTCTTCGAGGGGCATGTGAGTGACCACCCGGTGCTGCGAAAGTTTGGCAAGGACGGGAATGCTCGTGCGATGCTCGAGGCGCCGCTATTGGTTTGCACGATCGACCATCTGACGCCGGCCACGGAAAGCCAGCGCGGCGGCCGACAGATCGTGCCGATGCTTCGACTGCTCACTGGTGATCTCGTCTTGGATGAGCCCGACGATTTCGACTTGTCCGATCTCCCCGCACTGACACGGCTCGTGCATTGGGCGGGACTCCTGGGCTCTAGGGTGCTGATCGCCTCCGCGACGCTTCCTCCGTCGCTCGTCTTGGGATTGTTCGAGGCATACCGTAACGGACGCCAACACTTTGCCCGCAACTGTGGCGAGATAGCAATAGAAGGACCTACGACTTCTACGACCTCAGCGATTTGCTGCGCGTGGGTAGACGAGTTTGAACAGGAGTCGCAGGATTGCGCGGATGCCGACGCGTTCAGCCGTGGACACGAGCGCTTCGCCTCGCGCCGAAATGCATCGCTGTTGAAGCTCGCCCGGGAGCCCAGGAGACGTGGCGCTCTGTTGCCCACGCCGGTGGTTCCGCTCTCGACCGGCAAGAACTTGACGGCCTTGGCCGAGCTGTTTGCGCCGGAGGTTCTCGACGCAGCCGTGCTGCTGCATCATCAGCACCATGCGCGTGATCCGAGAACGGGTAAGCGAGTGAGTTTCGGGCTGGTTCGATTTGCCAATGTTGAGCCACTCGTCGAAATCGCGCTTGCACTTTTTCGACGTGGCGCTCCACCAAACACACGCATTCACTTGTGCGTTTATCACTCGCGCCATCCTGCGATCATTCGTTCCGCGATCGAATCACAGCTGGACTCCGTCCTTCAACGACACGATCCGGCTACCGTCTTTACAAACGCCCACGTTCGGCGACAGCTCGACGGTGCGGAAGAGCCCGATCAGATTTTTCTCGTGCTCGGATCGCCTGTCACCGAGGTCGGGCGGGATCACGACTACGACTGGGCTGTCGTAGAACCGTCATCGATGCGGTCGTTGATTCAGCTAGCAGGGCGGGTACGTCGGCATCGGTACGACGCGGTCGACACGCCCAACATTCTCGTGTTCAGCCACAATCTTCGACATTTTGGCCATCCCGGCGGCGCCGCGTTTCGTATGCCGGGATTCGAAAGCGATGAGGCGGCGTTTCGACTTGAATCACATGATTTGAACCTCCTGCTCGAGCCCGAGGAGCTGGCGATCATCGATGCTCGCCCTCGCATATCGGCTCGTGCAGTGCTGGCGCCACGAAATCGGCTGGTGGATTTAGAGCACGCGCGACTTCGCGAGACGATGCTGCGTTTACAGGCGAGTGCCGCGTCCGAACGGATCGGGAGCCGTGCGCGAGCGCTGAACACCTTCGTCCCTCCTGGGCAGCGGCTGAATGCGACGACGTGGTGGAATCAGGCGCCGCGGGACGCGCTTCTCACGGCTGTACTCCCGCAGCAACAGCGCTTTAGGAAGGAGCAACCACCGTTCGATGAGACCTTGGTTCTCCTTCCCGACGATGATGACCGGGCGATCCTGCATGAAGTCAAAAACGGCGATCAGCGCGGCGAACGCAACTATGTGCGGGTCGACGTGTCGAGGTGCACGCACGTGCCCGACAGCAGTGTCCACGGCCCCCGAATCGCCCCATGGGGCGCGACTGACTACATGGGCGCCCTGCGGGACCTCGCGACGGCGCTCGATATGCCGCTTGGCCGGTGCGCCGAACGGTTTGGCACGGTAACGGTCAGGCCCAGCGAGAACGGCTGGCGCTATCACCCCGCCTTAGGCTTTTCACGACAGCGCTAGCGCCAGGTATGCTGGCGCAAAGCTGCTGCCTATTCGGCAGTTGTGGGGTTTTGGCACAGCATCGCCACAGTTTTCTGAGCTGCTTCTCAGCAGTTCGTAAGAATAGCATGACTTTCAAACGATTTCGCTTTTTCACAGCATCACTACAGTGGCTTACGTTAATCATCATGACGTAGTAGCCTTTTCCTGCGGTTCTGTGCTCGGGAAAGTTCGGCCGCTGCGCTCAGTGCGGCGATCGCGACGAAGGCAATCGATCGCGGGAGACATTGCCAATGGTATGACGACGTGCGCTTCGAGAAGGCTGCGTATCACACATCCCACCACGTTCAGGGGAGTCGAATGGCTTCGCAATCTTTGGATCGGCAAGCAAAGCTTCGTGCAATTGTTGCGGCGTTTTTGAGCGATCGGTTGAACGCCAAACTAGAAAAGCTTGCCGATGACGAGCCGACGCGCGACGAGCTTCGTGCACAGTTCGTTCCGGCAGTGTGGCTCGATGATTCGGCGCGCCGTGCACGGCAGTTACAGGCGGTTACACATTGCTATAGCTATGCGATGAAGGTCGATGACCGGGCAAAGAAGGCGACGAGCCTGTTTCGCCCGCCTCATACCCTGGCTGCGATGAGTGAGGTTGGCACTCACGCGCTTGGCGCCGATTTGGAGACCGACGTAACGGGAAACGCTGCCGCCCTCGATGTGTTTGCGCTCTTGAAGCAACGCTTCGAAGGCAACAGCTTGCTCGGTCTAGCGATGGCCTCCGACGTAGACCTCGGCGCAGCGCTGAGCGATGACGTGGTGATTGCCAGTCGCTGGATGGAAGCATTCGCTGGGCTGGCAACCGCGCGTGGCGAGTTGCGCTCTCACACTCTCGCCAAACAGCTCTACTGGCCTGTTGGCGCTGACCCGCATGCCGACGACGGCTTTCACCTGTTGGCGCCGCTCTATCCAACGTCGTTGGTACATCGGCTCTACCTGCGCCTACAGGAGCATCGCTTCGGCGATGCAGCCAAGGCTGCTCGCGAAGCTCGTAAGGCAGGCGAATGGAGTGACGTGCGAGTTCATGAGTACCCGAACCTAGCCATTCAAAAGTTGGGGGGCACGAAGCCGCAGAACATCAGTCAGTTGAACAGTGAGCGCCGTGGCAACAATTACCTTCTGGCGTCTTTTCCACCGCTCTGGCGCGTGCTCCCTTCCAAGCCGTTGCTGGGCTTCGAATCGCTCTTCCGCGTCTTCCAAGGTCGCGTCGAAGTGCGAACACTCGTTCGGGACCTTCGACGTTTTCTCGAGAGCGATCCATCTCCTACGGCGGCGACCCGCACGCAGCGCGATGCGCTCGTCGAGGCGCTACTCGACGAGCTGATTCAGTTCACCGCACAAGTGCGAGAGCTCGAACCCGGGTGGTCAGGTGACCCGTTGTGCGAGCTATCGGCGGCACAAAAGGCGTGGCTGGATCCGTACGGCGTCGAGCCCCACGTTCAGGACGTAGTCCACATCATCGCACATGATTTCGCGAATTGGCTGAACGCTCAACTTCGGGCTCGCCTACCGGTCGGTGATGCCGAGTATCTGCATTGGCGAAAGCTGTCGGTTGAGATCCTTGAATTCATTTCGTTGGAGGATGCCGATGAACACATTTGATAGCACGAGCCCACGACACAAAGCGGTACTGGTTATTCCGCGCATACGCGTGCAGAACGCGAATGCCATCTCCAGTCCCATAACATGGGGCTTTCCGGCGATCACGGCGTTCACCGGATTGATGACGGCACTCGAGCGACGTCTTGGACGCGATGCTGGCATGGCATTGATCGGCGTCGGAGTGATCTGCCATGCGTTCGAGGCACAGGTCACGACTTCTGGGTACACCAAGTCATTTCGGGTGACGCGAAACCCGGTCCTTGCTGATGGCAGTACGGCCGGAATTGTCGAAGAAGGAAGGGTGCACATGAGCGTAACCTTGGTGTTCGATGTGCTGTTGAGTGATGCGTGCCGAGGGAAGAGCGATCGTTACAGCCTCGCGGAACGAGTGGCCGAAGAGCTGGGCGGAATGCGGATTGCTGGCGGCAGCGTTATGCCGCCGCTTCCCAGTGCCCCACCTCACCCTCGCCGTCCGACCTTAGAGCTCGTCCCCGACGAAGGTCAGAGTGACGAGCAGCATCGGCAGTTTCGTCGGTTGTCACGGGAGTGGCTGCCGGGATTCGCGTTGGTGTCTCGAGATGATGTGCTGCAGCATCGCCTGCAGCTGCTCAAGAGGAGTGACCCCGATGCGACGGCGTTGGACGCGTGGATGGATCTGTCACGCTGGAACACTCGCGCGGTCAAAGAGGAGGATCCGCCCCTCTACTCGCAGCCGACGTCCGTAGAGTGGGTTACGGAGCGGCAGGCTGGCTGGATCGTGCCGATACCCGTCGGCTTCGCGGCGCTCACTCCACTGTATCCACCGGGCACGGTGGGTGGGGCACGAGATGCACACACGCCATTTCGTTTTGTCGAATCCGTGTGGTCGATAGGCCAGTGGGTCAGCCCGCATCGCCTTACGTCGCTGCGCGACATCGTATGGCTACCGGACAATTCGTGCCACCTGGATCTTCCCGACGAGCATGCGCTGTACCGTTGCGTCAATGCCTACAAGTCGGCCGTCAGTCCCGTTCAATCGGCTCAGTGAGCTGATCACACATCGCTTGGCATCCCTCAAGGAGACTTCTCATGGCGACCTCAAAAGCTTCGGTTCTGAAGACCGCATCCGTCCTGGCGTTCGAGCGCAAGCTCGATCCGTCCGACGCACAGTTCTTTGCCTGCAACTGGGACGATCGTGACACGCAGTCGCCCGCAGCACCGGTGCCGGTTCGGGAAAAGTCGGTACGCGGCACCATTTCGAATCGGTTGAAGGCCAACCAGCAGGACCCGACGAAGCTCGATGCGGCCATCGAGAATCCCAATTTGCAAACGGTTGATGTCGCCACCCTGCCGCCCGACGCGGACACCTTGAAGGTGGTGTTCACGCTTCGTGTGCTCGGAGGTACTGGTTCTCCGTCAGCATGCAACAACGCGGAGTATCAAGCGAAGCTCTTGCATACGGTGAAAGGCTATGCTGATCGGTTCGGATTTGGAGAGCTCGCTCGGCGCTACGCCCAGAATCTGGCGAGCGGACGCTTCTTATGGCGCAACCGTATGGGAGCGGAGCAAGTCGAAGTTCGGATTGAACACCTTGTGAAGGGCGCGGCTTCAAGAACGTGGACGTTCGATGGCTTGCAACTTTCGCTTCGGGACTTCGCCGCGCCCATCAGCGTTGCGCCGGAACTTGACACTCTCGCGGAGTTGATCGCGAATGGGCTCTCCGGGGGCAGCCATGTTCTGCTGCGCATCTCTGCGTTCGCCAGGCTTGGTGCGTCCCAAGAAGTATACCCGTCACAAGAGCTTATTCTGGACAAGGGCGCGAGCAAAAAGAGTAAGACGCTGTACGACGTAGGTGGGGTTGCCGGTATCCACTCGCAGAAGCTGGGCAACGCGCTGCGCACTATTGACACATGGTATTCTGGCGACGCTGAGCTCGGGCCCATTGCGGTCGAACCGTATGGTTCGGTCACCACGCTCGGCAGGGCCTTTCGGAAGCCGGCGGACAAGACGGACTTCTACAACCTCTTGGACGGATGGTTGCTCAAGGACGTCGAGCCACAACGCGAGCAGCAGCACTTCGTGATCGCCACATTGATCCGAGGTGGGGTATTCGGCGACGCCGGCAAGGAGTAGCTGAATGACTCATTACATGGACTTTCGCGTGCTACGCGATCCGGACTTTCCGGAGCACCAGTTGCTCGCGTCGCTCTACTCTAAGCTGCATCGAGTCTTGGTCGGTCGCACAACTATCCAGATCGCCGTCAGCTTTCCTGGCTACACGCTAGCGCCACCGCAGCTTGGGGATCGGCTTCGATGCATTGGTACCCCGCCGGATCTCGCGTCACTGGTGGCATTGGATTGGCTCGGCGGGATGCGCTCATTCGTAGCCGCTAGCACGGTAAGCGAGGTGCCGGTGCAGGCCACGTATCGGTCGCTCCGGCGTGTCCAAGCGAAGAGTAATCCTGAGCGACTGCGACGCCGTCAGATGCGTCGTCACGGCATCACGACAGAGGAGGCCCGCCAGCGGATCCCTGATGCGGGCGCCGAACGACTTCGCTTGCCATTCCTCCAGTTGTCAAGTTCGAGTACGGGGCAGCATTTCAGGCTCTTTCTGAAGCTCGGACCAGCCGAGTCGGCACCGGTTCCAGGCAGCTTTAATGCATTTGGCCTGAGTTCAACGGCGACGATTCCGGTTTTTTGACCCTTTTCATAGTCGCCGTCGCAAGTTGTTGATTCTTCAGTCGATTCAGACGCATGCTGAAGTTTGGGTCCGTCGCGTCTCAGGCAACATAAGGTTTTATTCAGCGGGCACTTAAGTCTCAGAAGCTGTAGTTCACTGCCGCACAGGTAGCTCAGAAAAACGAGAAAACGACGGCCACCATTTACACGCAGTTCACTGCCGCACAGGTAGCTCAGAAACGGTCGTATAGCCGCCGATCGGCGTCCGAAATGTTCACTGCCGCACAGGTAGCTCAGAAAAGTGACGGGAACCGCTTGGCTGGCCTCGACTCGTTCACTGCCGCACAGGTAGCTCAGAAACACACAGAAGACATTGCAATGGCGATTCCGATGTTCACTGCCGCACAGGTAGCTCAGAAAATCCCCGCCATGACGCAATCCGTGATGAAGTCGTTCACTGCCGCACAGGTAGCTCAGAAATTGCCGCCGATCTTCGCACGCGGGCACGTGGAGTTCACTGCCGCACAGGTAGCTCAGAAATACGCGATCGGATCGGGGGAGGTGGATCTCTCGTTCACTGCCGCACAGGTAGCTCAGAAAACTTCGACGTTCGCCTTCAGCAGCTCCACCGTGTTCACTGCCGCACAGGTAGCTCAGAAAAGTCGTAGCCGAAGCCGACATGCGAACGCGCAGTTCACTGCCGCACAGGTAGCTCAGAAATCGATGAACCAGTTCGACACGCTGACGAGCAAGTTCACTGCCGCACAGGTAGCTCAGAAAACCGCCGCGATTCTCTCCACCGATCAACCGAAGTTCACTGCCGCACAGGTAGCTCAGAAAGAAGTGGAATGCGCCTCGACTGACCGGAATGAGTTCACTGCCGCACAGGTAGCTCAGAAAACGTCGATGAGGCTGGACAGGGACTCTGGGGCGTTCACTGCCGCACAGGTAGCTCAGAAATCGACTCGACCCAGCTCGACGCCTTGGTGAAGGTTCACTGCCGCACAGGTAGCTCAGAAATGATGCCCACACCGTCACGCTATTGTTGCCACGTTCACTGCCGCACAGGTAGCTCAGAAAGTGTCGCCGCCGCCGCCAACGTCACCATCGCGGTTCACTGCCGCACAGGTAGCTCAGAAATGCAGCGTCGCCGCTTCTGTCTCGAGCTTCAAGTTCACTGCCGCACAGGTAGCTCAGAAATCAGCGTCCAGCTACGACGCCATGAAGTCCGTGTTCACTGCCGCACAGGTAGCTCAGAAAGCGGCACCGAACAGCAAGCGATGGCGGCCGAAGTTCACTGCCGCACAGGTAGCTCAGAAAGTTCAGCCCGTTATTGCCGTTGACCGCATTGAGTTCACTGCCGCACAGGTAGCTCAGAAAAGAGGGCTCATCATGCGCCCATCTC
>NZ_JANPLK010000021.1 GCF_031426495.1 Gemmatimonas sp.
CCCTCTCGAGAAAGCTGTCCACCCCCCCGTTTATTCAGGGTCTATGTTTGGTTCCCGCCCCCTACCACGGCATATGACCCCTTTAAACTCGCTTCCCTGATCCCCGCCCCCCTGCTCGCTAGGGAGTTGACAGTTTCAATCCCGCGATGCGCCCGTTACTTCCCCGCGTCCAAATCATTCCAATTCAGGATCGCGTTGAACCCGAGGAAGTACGTGCCCTGCGTCTGCCATCTCCAGAACGGCCGGATGGCGAACATGACCACGTGTCCCTTACCCACCGGCGCGTCCACCAACTGAGCGCGATTGGCGAGCCCTTCGCCGTTCGCGAGGGTGCCGGAGAGCAGCATGTCGGCGGCATTCGCCGGGAACTGCATGATCACGCGCGGGCGCGAGCCATCGATGCCCGTCGCTCCGCCGAATACAGACCCGCCCGCGCTGCCAAGCGCCCCGCCAGCAGCTCCAGCACCGCCACGGCCATCCTGACCTGCCCCGGCACCTGCGGCGGCCCCAGCGGCGGCGCCACGGCCCGCAGCGGGCATCGGCGATCCGGTCGAGTCCGTCGCACCGAAGGTCCACGGCGAAATGCGCAGCGGCACCGCGTTGGGTGTGATGTTCTGGCTCAGGGCCGACCCGCGGCCACCGCCACCGCCCGCGAAGAGGCCGGCCGAGCCAGCCACCGAGAGCACGGGGTCTTGATTGAAATACACCGGCAGTTGCGCGTCGAAGCCGTACGACAACGGGCTGGTGCGATCGGTGACCACGCCGCGCAGAATGGTGCCGCGCGCGAAGAGTCCGGCCGGCGACTCCACGGTGATGCCACTGGTAAGGTTGTACGCCGGGAAGATCGTCGTCGTGGAGCCTTCCACGATCAGCGTGCCACCAGCCTGCACGAACTTGTACAGCTCGGTCAGACCTTCGATACCCATGCCGCCGCGGATGTCGTCGGCGCTGTCGTTTACCCCGAGATTCGGCGTGGCCGCCGACTTCTTGTACGGCAGCGGCGTATCGCCCGACTTGATGATGCCCGCCACGTGCGACTGCGCGCTGCCCCCCACGCTCGGGTAGATGATGACGTCGTACTTCGCGCGAAGATTGCCTTCCCGGAGCTTGATGTCGGCGAAGTACGTGTACGGCACGCCATACGTGTCGAGGGCCGCCCGCACCCAGCCTTCATCCTGCGTGCGCTGCCAAGCATGGATGTAGCCGATCCGCGGCAGATCGAGGTCGTGCATCTTCACGGCCGGTGCGGACGCCACGGCATAGCCACTCAGCCCCAGCTCCTTCAGCGTCGGTTCGAGCTTGGCACGATCGGCTGCCGGCACGATGAATGCGCCCGCGCGGAACGTGCGACCCGCCGCCGTGAACTCGGCTTCCGCCGCCTGCATGCGCACCGTGGCGTGCGTCGTGCGGAACTTCATGAGGTTGTTGTCGGTGGTGTGATCGACGATCAACACCGGTCCCGTGCCCTCGATGCCACCGGTCGCGTGCACCTTGGCCGTTACCGCCGTCATGCCCTGCGCCAGTATGCTCTGCTCGGCCACCGGCAGCACCGCCACGTTCCGCATGTACTGGAACGTCCATCCCGTGTCATCGTACGGACTCGGGTTGGACGGCGAATAGTTCTGGATCGAGAAGTACATGTCGGCGAGCGTGCGATACGGCTGGTCGCCACGCACGATGTAGTCGCCGGCCTTCACCGCCAGCGATCCCACCGTGAACGCGCTGTTGGCCGTGTGCACTTCGAGACCCTGCTTCCGTAATTCGTTCACCGCGTCGGCGGCGTCGGCCTTGCGGCGCTGCGTGGCGGGAATCACCCAGGCAAACGGACCGGCGCCTGTCTTGCCCTTCTCCACGGCACGCTTGTTCTTGAGCCAGTAGTTCTCGAGATACAGTGACTTGTTGTCCGCGAAGTGCTTGAGCGAAAAGAGCACCGCCGACTGCTGGATGTTCGTGTTGTTGCGCGGGCCCCACTTGATGTACGGCAGCGGCGGATTCGGCCGGAACCACTCACGGCTCGTGGTCGTCGCCGGCGGACGCACTTCGTAGTTGTCCGGGCCGTAGCTCTGCACTTCGTAGAAGCGACCGATCGCGTTCTTCGTGTGCGCCGCGAAGAACATGTAGTTCGGCGTCCACCCATCGTAGAAACCGTACGTCCACACGCCCGGCACGCCGCGCTTCGTCAGCTCCTGCACGTCCACCTGGGCCATCATCCACCATTCGGAGACCGTGATGGCGTCGATGGCATCGTTGTACGGACCGGTACCCGTACTCGAGTACAGATACGTGACCGACTCGTGCAGATCGTGCATGACCTGCGGCTTCCACTGCAGGAAGAAGTCGTTCACGTTCTTCGTGAGCGACAGGAACTGCCCCATGCCGTCGCGATTGTTGTCGTGCGCCACGTACTTGCCCCAGTACATCAACGGCAAGCGCGCCGAGCCCGGCGGCAGCTTCTTGTTGTAGTAATATGTGTCGACCTGCTTCTCGCGGCCGTCCACTTCGATCACGGGCGTGATGAACGTGATGATGTTGTTGCGAATCTGCCGAATGAACGGCGTCTCTTCCACGATGAGACGATACGCCAGCTCCTGCAGCATTTCCGGACCGCCGGTCTCTGGCGAGTGAATGCCGCTGGTGAGCCAGTACATGGGCTTCGTGGCGCCGATCAACCGTCGGGCGTCGGCCTCGCTCGTTTTGCGCGGATCACTCAACGCAGCGATGTCGCCCTTGAACGTGTCGAGATTGGCGATGGTGGCCGAGTCGGCAATGGCCAGAACGACCATGTCGCGCCCTTCTTCGGTCTTCCCGATCGTCCAGTACTTGGCGCGCGGCGACGCCTTGTCGAGCGCCTCGAAGTAGCGGTGAATGTCCTTGGCGTACGTCAGCTCACCGGGCGTGCCCACAATACGGCCGTGGAACTTGAGCGGCGTCGGTACCGTGGCCGACGACGGCAAGTGGTCGACCAATTCAGTGGTGATGCGAGGATCCTGCAGGAACTCCTTGATCTTCGCGGTATAGGCCTCGTCGATCTGCTGCGCGGCGGCACCCGCTACGCCCTGCCCCTCTGCGGGCAGGGCCGCGGCGATCATCGCCACCGCCAACGCTGCACGCCATCGATGCATCCTGCCGACCATGTGCCATCTCCTCAAGAATGTGGGCCACCTGCTGCATGGAGACTACGCGGCACATGGCGCGAGCGCTCATGCGGGCGGCCGCTGGTGCACATTTATGGCTGCCTGTTGGAGCCGACCGCTCCGTCCCCTACGTCCACATCGCCGCCATGCGCTCTCTACTATTTACCGTCCGTACCATCGCGCTCGCCGTCGGTCTCCTTGCGATCACGAGCCCTGCCCGCGCCCAATCGTCTGGGTTCTCGACGACGCCGTCACTCCCTTGGCCTCCCGTCGCGACCTTCTCCATCCTCGGCTACGACCCGGCCACCGGTGAAGTCGGCGGCGCCGTGCAGTCGCGCGTGTTCTCCGTTGGCAACGGCGTGCTCTGGGCCGAAGCCGGCGTCGGCGCGGCGGCCACACAGGCCATCGTGGATGTGAGCTACGGTCCGCAGGCCATCGCACTCCTGCGCCAGGGTGTGAAACCGGCCGACGTCGTGAAGCGCGTGTGGCAGGGCGACCCCGATCCGCGGCCGGTAGACTGGACCAAGGAAGGCCGTCAGTTCGCGGTGATCGATGCGCAGGGCAACGTGGCCGCCTACACCGGACCCAAGGCCACCGACTGGGCGGGTGACAAGCAGGGAAAGTTCTGCACCGCGCAGGGCAACATCCTGGCCAGCGCCGAGGTGGTGAGCGCCATGGTGAGCGCGTTCGAGAACACGACGGGGCATCTCTCGTTGCGGCTGATGGCCGCGCTCGAAGCGGGCCAGATGGCCGGCGGTGACAAACGCGGCATGCAGTCGGCCGCGATGCTGATCGTGAAGAAGGATGGCGGGGTGTGGCTGCACAACGACGTCGTACTGCGCCTGCAGGTCGATGATAGTCCGGAGCCGATCAAGGAGCTACGCCGCCTGGTGGACAAGGCGGCGACGATGCGGAGACCGCGCTGATGCTTCGCCGCCTCGGCCTGGCGATTACCAGCGCGCTGCTGCTTGGTGCGTCGACGGTTCACGCGCAGTCCACACAAACAGCGCCGATCGGTTTGAAAACGCAGTATGTGATGCTCGTGATTTCCGACGGCGTGCGGTGGCAGGAAGTGTTCGCCGGGGCCGATGCGTCGCTGATGGGCAAGGCCGGTGGCGTGTCGGACACGGCGTCGCTCCGTCGCGACTTCTGGCGCGACACACCGCAGGCCCGACGGCAGGCGTTATTCCCGTTTTTGTGGGGCACCCTGGCCACCCAGGGGCAGATCTTCGGCGACAGCGCGGCGGGCAGTCAGGCGCGCATCACCAACACCATGAAGTTCTCGTATCCGGGGTACAGCGAAACGTTCACCGGATTTGCCGACCCGCGCATCGACAGCAACAATCATCCGCCCAACGCGAACACGACGGTGTTCGAGTGGCTCAACCGCGATGCCGCGTTCACCGGGCGCGTGGCCGCCTTCGCGACCTGGAACGCATTCAGTCGTATTTTCAACGCCGAGCGCGGCGGGCTGCCGGTGTACGACGGTTGGACACGTGGCGTGGCCCCGTCGTCGTCACCGCGATCGGTGCTGCTGCGCGATCTGTACGCGACCACGATTCGTGTGTGGCCCGACGTGGCTTTCGATGCGCTGATGCAGCAGTCACTGCTGGAATATCTGGGCACGCACGATCCGCGCGTGCTGTTCGTGGGCTACGGCGAGACTGACGAGTGGGCGCACGCCGGCAAGTACGACCTGTACCTGCACTCGGCGCGCAACATGGACGCTTATCTCGCGCAGTTGTGGGCGCGGGTGCAGGGTGATCCGCGCACGCGCGACAAGACCACGCTGCTCGTGAGCACCGACCACGGTCGCGGGTGGGGACGCGAGTGGACCGACCACGGGAAGGAGGTGGCGGGCGCGGAGTTCATCTGGACGGCGGTGATCGGCCCGGATACACCAGCCCGCGGGGTGCGCGCCAACACGCCGGTGCAACAGGCCCAAGTGGCGGCCACGATCGCGGCGCTGTTGGGGCGGGATTGGCAAAGGGCGGAGCCGAAAGCGGCCCCGCCCCTCCCCATCTTCCGTTAGGTGCTCGTCAGCACCTAAGTGACGCGTCACTGAGCGCGCGCGGGGGCGTCAGGCACTGTGATGCCCGCCACCTGCAGCGACTTGAGCAGCGCCGGCAACCTGGCCGACTTCACCGACGCCACACGCGCGCCGTGCTGTTCGAGTTCGCGCGTCAGAACGGCCAGCATGGACTGCTGCGCCGACGACAGCGGGAAGCTGCTGTTGAGTGCACTGTTCAACAGCGCCGCACGACCGGTGAACGATCCGTCGGCCTGACCCGACGCGCCAACATCGTCGTCACCACCCGGCGGCGGACCACCGGCCGGCGAACCGGCAGCGCCGCGAGGACGCGCGCCTGGAGCCTGACCGACTTCCTTCACGTAGCTCACCAGTTCCTTGTCGATCTCCGCGAGGTTCTGCTTGAGCTCCGGCGTGAGCTTCGCGCTGTTGGCTTCGGCCGCCTTCTTCACCTCGGCAAAGCGCGCCACCACACTGTCGCCACGCGTCTGCTGCGCCGTGACGGCCTTCTGGAACTGCACCACCTTGAACCGGAAGGCATCGAGCGCCTTGAGTTCGCCGTCGGACATCGCCTGTTCCGTGTCTCGCAGCAGCGTGAAGCGCTGGGTCAGCACGGTGCTCGGGCCAGCCTTCGGCGTGATGGTGAGTCGCGCGGTGTACGGGCCGGGTGCCGCCGTGTAGCTGGGCGTACCGCCGCGACCAAAGCCACCAAAGCCGCCACCGAATCCACCACCGCCCACCGCTGAGACGCGTCCCGCCGCCAGGTTGCTATCAACGGCCGCGGTGAGCGGTGCCCCCACGCGCATGTCCCACACCGGCCGGAACAGGCCGGTACGACGCGGCACCGGAAGTTCGCGCACGATCCGTCCACCACCGTCGATGATCTCGAGCTTCGCCTTGTCGTCGAGTGTGATCTTGTTGATGAGATACGCGACACGTACGCCGTTGTCCGGGTTCTGCCCCGTGAATCCGGTGGAGCCCATGCCCGAATTGCGGCTGTTGTTGAGCGTCATCGCAATCTCGTTGCGCGCCGGGAACAGATATGCCATCTCCGCCCGCTTCGCTTCGGCCAGCTTCTCCAGCGGACCGAGGTCGTCGAGGATGTACACCCCACGACCGTGCGTGCCGAGCACGAGATCGTTCCAGCTCTCCTGAATCTGCATGTCCCACACCGGCACACCGGGAATGCCGCTCTTGAGCTGCGTCCAGTGCGCGCCGTTGTCGACGGTAAAGAATGCGCCGAATTCGGTACCGACGAAGAGCAGATTCGGCTGACGGAAATGCTCGCGGATCACCTGCACCGAGCCGCCGTCGGGGAGGTCACCGGTGATCGACGCCCACGTGCGGCCGAAGTCGGTGCTGCGCATGACGTACGGCTTGAAGTCGTTGCTGCGATGGCCGTCGAACGTGGCGTAGAGCGTGCCTTCGCTGTGCGTCGAAAACTGCACGCGGCTCACGAACGTGGTGTCGGGCACGCCGGGGAAGGTGGCGGTCTTCGTCCACGATTTGCCGTCGTTCTGCGTGACCTGAATCAACCCGTCATCGGTGCCGACGGCGAGAAGTCCGGCGCGGCGCGGCGACTCGGATACCGTGGAGATGTTGCTGAATTCCGCGGTGCCTTCATGCAGTCCGAGCACGTCACGTGACGGAACGGCGCCGCGCATGGGCAGACTGTCGCGGTCGACATTGCGCGTGAGGTCGGGGCTGATCGTCGTCCATGAGTCACCGCGATCGGCGCTCTTGAACAGGTAGTTCGCCGCCATGTACAGCGTGCGTCCGGTGTGCTTCGACGGCACGATCGGCGCGCTCCAGTTCCAGCGATGCCGTTCGCCGTTCTTCGGATACGGCTTGATGCTCTTGGTTTGCCCGGTGCGCGCGTCGTAGCGCACGACGCCGCCGTTCTGTGACTCGGCGTAGGCGATGTTGTGGTCGAGCGGATCCGGCACGTTGTAGAAGCCGTCACCGCCGGCCATACGATACCAGTCAGCGTTCGACGGACCGAAGGCGTTGCGCGTGCGGCTCGCCCCCCCCCACGTCTGATTGTCCTGCAGTCCGCCGTACACGTTGTAGAACGGCTTGGCGTTGTCCACCGCGATCGCGTAGAACTGCGCGCCGACGATGTTCTCGACGTTGTACCAGGTGCGACCACGATCGTATGAGATATCGACACCACCGTCGTTGCCGAGCACGATGTGTTCACGATCTTCGGGATTGATCCAGAGCGCGTGCGCATCACCGTGCACGCCGCCACCACCAGCGAAGCCGATCCACGTCTTGCCGCCGTCGTACGACTCCTGCGAGTTCGCATTCAAGCGATACACATGCTCGGCGTCGGTGGGGTCACAGCGCACCTGACTGTAGTACCACGCGGTGCCGTTGCTGCTGTTCACCAACTTCCACGTGCTACCGGCGTCGTCGCTGCGATAGAAACCGTTGGCGGCCGCCTTGGCATGCACCGAGGCGTACACCGTGCTCGGCCGCGAGCGGCACACCGTGAGGCCGATGCGCCCGATTTCACCGGTGGGCAGACCGCTGGCAAGCTTGGTCCAGGTCCTCGCGCCATCGGTGGTCTTCCAGATGGCGCTTTCGGTACCACCAGGAAGGAAGCCGTACTCGCGACGCTCACGCTGCAGCGATGCCGCATAGAGCACGTCGGGGTTGGCCGGATCCATCACGAGTTCGGTGAAGCCGGTCTGCGCGGAGATCGACTTGGTGTTCGTCCACGTCTTGCCGCCATCGATCGTTTTGAAGAGACCGCGTTCACCGCCCGGCCCCCAGAGGGGACCCATGGCGGCCACGTACACAATGTCCGGGTCGCGTGGATCGATGACAATGCGACCGATGTGCTGCGTTTTCGGCAGCATCGCCTTCGACCACGTCTTGCCGCCGTCGGTGGACTTGAACACGCCTACACCCCACGACGAGCTGCGCATGTTGTTGGCCTCGCCGCTGCCAACCCACACCACGTCACCATTGGACGGCGCGGCGGCGACGGCACCGATGGAGCCGACGCCAATGGAATCGGACACCGGGGTCCAAGCAAGACCGCCGTTGGTGGTCTTCCAGACGCCGCCGGTAGCGACGGCGACGTACATGGAGGTGCCGAGTCGTCCGCCGCGTAGCGTGCGCGGGCCTTCGACGACGGAGACATCAGCGATGCGGCCGCTCATGGAGGCCGGGCCGATGGCACGGAACGCGAGGGGACGCACGAGCAGCGAGTCGGCGAGTGCCGACGGCGCTTGAGCCGCTGCCACGGCGGGGAGTGCCGACGCCGCGGCCACGGCGAGCGCGGCGACGGTGCGGCCAGTGGAGCGAACGAACAGGTGAGGCATGGCGAATTGAGACGGGGAAACCCGACGGACCGAACGGCCGTAGACAGAGAAAAGTACGCTGCGGAACCACCTCTCGTTGTGTCCTCCCATGCCAACGCCTCTTCGCACGCCCTCCCCGCGCCCCTTCGGCGATGCTCCGGCTGGTTCTCACCACGCGCCTTTCCACTTGATGCCGCGACGACAGCGCGACCGGACCCGGTCCCGAGCCACGACGTGAGTCAAGAGCGACACCGAGCGGGGATGGTCGCCCGATGGCCGGTCCGTAGCACAATCGGTCTCAGTGCCTCGCGAGCCGCACCAGCACCGACTCCGCCTCCGCACGCAGGCGGGAGGCCTCGACCCTACGCCCGGCGTGGACCAGCACGCGCGCCAAGGTGAGTTGATCATTCGCCACGTCTGGGTTGGCCAGTCCAAGGACACGCCGTTTGGCCGCCACCCCCGCGCGGAGGAGCGGCAGCGCCGTCTCGGTGTGTCCGGACAGGAAGTGCGCGTAGCCCAGGTTGACGGCGCTGTTCGCGCTCTCCGGATGTCCGGCGCCAAACGCGATCACATGATGCTCATACGCGCGGGCGTAGAGCACGGTGGCGTCGGCATATCGGCCGTCGTCGCGCTGCACGTGGGCCAGATTTCGCTCGAGTTGCGCAAGTCGCGCCATGTCGAGCGGGACGCGCGACCGTTCCACCTGCAGCAGCGCCGATAACACCTCGCCGGCCGCAGCGCGACGCCCTTGCTTCTGGAGTGCCGCACCGAGTGCATTCAGCGCCGACGCGGAGTCGGCCCGCTGGTCGAGGGGCAGCGCTCGGATGATCGACACCGCTTCGCGCGCATGCCCTTCCGCTTCGACTGCGCGCGACTGGTTCAACCGAACATTGGCCAAGTACACCAGCGAGGCCGCCAGATCGGCGTTTCGTGGTGAGCGACTCGCGCGCCTCAACGCCACGGCCGCCGCGGCGGCATCGCCCGCCCGGTTCCAATCACCCAAGCCGAAGTAGGCGGGCGCGATCGCACTGTACAGCTGCGCACGAATTTCCGGTCGATCGCGCAGGCGCCCCTCCATGTCCGCCGTGCCTCGGTCGAGTACCGCGCGCAGTGACGGGGCCGGTGCGCCCATCTGGTACGGATCGGGACTTGAAAGCACGTGCTTCAGGAATTGCGTCACTTCGATCGCCTTGTCGCGCTCAGTGCGAAGCGTTCGCGCCTGCTCACGCAGCACCACGGCCTGCGCCTGCAGCTGCCGAGCCTGTGCCGCGGTGAACACGGTGAACCCCGCCGACACGACGACCGCGAGGGCGGCCGCAGTGAACGAGAGCGGATGTCGCGCCATCAACCTGCGCACCCGGTACATCCTCGAGTCACGTCGCGCATGTACCGGGAGTCCACGCAGGTGGCGACGGAGATCGACCGCCAGCGCATCCGCGGTCAAGTAGCGCCGCGCCGGCTCGTCGTCGATGGCGCGCACGATGATGGTGTCGAGGTCTCCACGCAGCCGACGGGCGAGGCGTGCGGATTGCGCCGCATCGATGGCCAACGTGCGCGTTGCCACGTCAGACGGTAACACGCCGACGTCTGGCAAGGCGCCAGTGAGCAACTCATGCAACAGCACGCCGAGCGCGAAGACATCACTCGCCGTCGACGGCGACTCGCCACGCTTCTGCTCGGGTGAGGCATACGCCGGAGTCATGGGCTGCCAGCCCGGACGCGTACGATTCGCGACAGGCCGGCCGGGATTGCCCGCGCCGATACCCCCGGCATCGAGCAGCTTGGCGATGCCGAAATCGAGTAGCGTGGGACGCCCATCGTTGGTGACGAGAATGTTGGCGGGCTTGAGATCACGATGCACCACCAAGCGTGCATGCGCATGTTGCACCGCGTCGACGACTTCGCAGAACAGCGCGATGCGTCCTTCAATCGAGAGCGACCTTTCCTTGCACCAGACATCGATGGGCACACCGGCGATATAGTCCATGGCCAGCCACGGCGTATCGCCGTCCACGCCGACATCCACCAGTCGTGCAATCGCCGGGTGCGACAGCGACGCCAGAATGCGTCGCTCATCGAGAAACCGGCGCATACTTACGGCGTCCAGCGCATCGGCATGGCGCATGAACTTGAGCGCGACCTGCATCCCGACATCGCACTCGGCGCGCTCGGCCAGATACACCACGCCCATACCGCCACGACCGATCTCGCGCAGCACGCGCCATGATCCCACCTGGGCGCCCTGAGTTCGCTCGGCCGATTCGCGCGACGCGGGCGACGACGCGCCGAACGACGAGGAGGTGGCCGCACCCGTCGCGACGGCGTCTTCAAGGACACGCCGGATCACTGACGTCGTGAGCGGTACGTCGAGCATCGCGGCCGCGTGCGCACGCCCGTCGCGGCCATTCGTCGCGGCGTGCGTGCACGCGCGCAGCCAAGCCAGCGCGGCGTCGCGTAGTGCCAGATCGCCGGCGCTGTGCGCATGCACGACAGCCTCCCGTGCTTCTGCGGGTGCATCCAGCGCGAGATCGATGATGCGTTCGAGATGATGCCAGCGCGCGGGACTGTCACCACGCAGACGTGCCAACGACGAGGCGGCCAACGAGACCTCGTCCGCAGCCTGCGGTACGGTCATCGTGCGTTGCATGGCGTGACCTGCTCAGGGCCGGCGAGCACGGCATGCAGCCAGCCGCGCGCTTTCACCCAATCGCGCCGAACCGTGCGCTCGGTGATCTCGAGCGCGTCGGCCGTTTCCGATTCGGTCATGCCGCCGAAGTACCGGCACTCCACCACGCGCGCCAACCGCGGCGCCACCTGCGCCAGGGCGTCGAGCGCCTCGCTCAGCTCTATCAACTGCGTGTCGCGCTCGCGCCCACTTTCGAGTGCCTCGTCGAGTGTCAGCGGTGCCCGCGCACTGCCGCGCTTCACCGCTCGACGCTGGCGCAAGTGATCGATCAGGACGCGCCGCATCATCCCGGCGGCGGCGGCCATGAACACCGGCCGATCGGTCCACGACGTTTGGCGCTGCACGACAAGACGAAGAAACGTTTCGTGCAAGACCGCACGCGTGTCGAGCGTTGCGTCCTCGCCAACGCGCCGCAGTTCGCGACGCGCAATGCGGAGCAACTCACCGTAGTGCACGCTGGCCAGCTCGTCGAGTGCGAGGGCATTGACCGCCAGTTCGGGCTGTACCTGAGCCATAGAGTGCATTTCGACTGACATGTCCGGTTTCGGGACCGACTGCCGCGATTACAGGCGGAAGCACGCTGCAGCACGTGTACGAGGCCAAGATGTGCCCCGCCGATGGCATGGGCAAGAGTTGCACGCGGCCATCCAACACGTGTCTGTGATTCATGTTACACGCTGAACGACGTTCGGCGGCTCGTACCAACGGAGAAACCGGATGCCAGCGAAGAAGTCGGCAACGCGTAGCGACCGCGTCGACAAGGCCAGCGTGGTAGGCGAGGCAATGGCGGCCGCAAGCGCTGCGGCTGAGGCTGCACGTGTCGTGCCGATTGTGGTTACGGCGCGCCGACCGGACGATCTCATGATCGCCGACATCCGGCTGACGAACTTGAAGGTCGTTCCCGGCGCGAATCCCATCCTCACGCGCCGTGAGTCTGGCCAGCACGCGTCCATGGTGCTGCAGCTGCCGCCACAAAGTTTTGGTGAGGAAGCGCTCCTCGATTCGACACTGCCGGAAGTCAACGCAGACGCCAGCGCTGACTTCCCGAACGCCGATGGAAAGCAGACGTTTGAGCAGAACGCGCAGACGGCGCCGGCGCCCGGCGCGACACGCATCCGGATGAGCGGCCCGAGCCGCCTCGCGTTCACGATGCCGCTGAATGTATCATCCATTCCGTTCACGCTCGAGGCCATTCTCGCCGCCTGTCGCACGTGGCCAGCACGACGCGCGCTGACCGCGCTTCATGCCCCGACTGCACTCGCCGGCGGCGCCATGAATGGGAGCGTGGCCTTTCTCAAGGGCGCCGTCGCATCCGCCGAGTTCGACGTTATGCGCCGAACCGTGGCGACGGCGCTCGAGGACTTAGGCGTGCCAGCGGCCTCGGCGCCGATCGCCGCTGCGGGCGATGCGCTCGTTCCCACGATATTGACGGCGATGCGCGGCACCGACGACGTCGCCGGCGAGCGCGCCGTCGCGCAACGCCTCTCCACGCTCGTGGACGCCATCGTGGCCAGCTTTCCCGCGCTAGGTCGCGATTCGCGAACGCGGGCATTGGTGGAAACCGGCATCGGATATGAGGCCACCGCGGGTCTTGCCATGAGCGCCGAGGCGTCGCGGCCAGGCGTAGTGGGCCATCGCGTCCCCATGCTCTCCGCGTTGTTTGCGCCGTATCGCCCCGGGCAGGATATCACGGCGATCGAGATGCCGTACCGGCTCGTGCTCTCTCCGGTGGGCGAGATTGTCTGGAATCACGCGACGTCGTCGGTGGCCAAACAGGGTCGCCACGAGCTGTGGCATACGCGACTAGATCGCGGCGGCAACTTGGGCGCCACCGAGCGGCAGGCAGACGTTCGGGCCATCTGGACGGAAGATTATGGACGCAGCGATCTCGCCGTACTCGTGAACGAGCAGCGCCCGTTCCGTATGCCGCTCGACCCCCTGGATCGCGATCTGCTCGTGCGACTCTCTGCGGGCTTCAAGGAGAAGCTCGACGGCGGCGATCCGTACACCCCGCGGCCGCTGATCTCGCGCCGGTTGATCCTCACCGCGCTCGGCGGTTCGCTTGACGCGGCGGGGACATGGACGCAGCGGCCCGGTGGAATCGATCTCGAGCAGTGGCAGCACCGCATGTCGCTGGGGCGCGACCATTACGTGCGTGTAGTCTACGCCGGCTTCCTGATGCCGTTCGGTCATGCGGCGTCGCTGATCAAGGTCACGGAGCGCAAATTCGAACCGGTGGACGCGCAATTCCCGCTGCGGCGTCGGGTGGCCCGACTTCGCCAACGGTTCTTCATCGTCGTGCGTGAGACGGTGAAGACGTTCGACGGCTCGCGGCACATGTCAGGCGGCCACGCCTTTCCCTTTACATCCGTCGAGCTGCTCACGAGCGTGACGCCGAATCTGTCGGCGCCCGACGAGGTCGGCTGCCGCGTGAGCCAAGCCGGTGGCGTGCTGTACGCCACATCGTCGGCCCCAGACCTGTTGACGCATCGGGAAGCATTCTGGCCGATGGTTAACGAGGGTTTGGAGAACTTCCGTTTCAGCCTCGCCGCCACCGATCGAGACGGACGCCGCACCACATTTGCACTTCCCCTGATGTTTGTGGCCGGTCGTGCGAACACGGCCAGCCGCACCGTGGGTGCGCAAAACGTGAAGTTCAGCGACAGCCTCCGCGCCGGATACAACGTGGAGGCCGACCTGCGGCGACAGGCGAATATCGGTGGCGAGAGCATCTGCTATGCGCCACCATCTGCCGATGCCATGGGCGATCCCCGCCTTCCCACGGCAACGTTGCGCTTCGCAGCGGGTCGGGTCGCCTCGGACTCTACCTCGCAGCTCAACGCCTATCCGGAAGTGGAGAGCGCGTACGTGGCGCTCCGTGCGGTGCAGCGCATTCTCGGGCGGGATGATGCGACGGTGCACGTGGAGTATGATCCCATTTACGCCACGCAGGGCTTCGGCCCCGGCAACACGGGCGAGCTCTTTCTGGCGCTCACCAGTCAGAACCCGTCGTGGGACGTCAGCTTCGGCCCGTCATCGAATGCGTCGCGCACGGATGCGGTGGGCGCGATCGCGTCACCGTCGATGCAGATCAAGGGCGTGTCCCGGCGCATCGGCATGGCATCGGACCTGGGCGCCGTACAGAGCAACACGTTCACACCGTCCAGCTTTTTCAAGGATGCGCGCATCCTGGGTGGCATAAAGCTCGAAGAGATCATCGAACAGGTGACCACCGGCCTCTCCGGCCCCAACGTGCCCAAGTTCGTGACGCGCGATCTGCCCGCCACAGGCGGGGCGCCGGCTCGCACGGAAGCGCGTTACGACTGGAATACGGTGATGGGCAGGCCCGATGCATTGGGCATTCTCATTCCCCGTGCGGACGGTGCAACTGCATCGGCGTTCATCATGAGTGCGGTGACGACCGCGCGCGTCGGGCAACCCGACAGCGCGTCATCCGTGATCACGTCGGTGATGAAGAATTTCTCGGTGAACATGTGGGGCTTCATCGTCCTGCGCTTCAACAGCCTGCGCTTCGAAACGACCGACGGTCGCAAGCCCGATGTCACCGTCGACATGCACCCGACCGATGCCGTGATGTTCGGCGGACCGCTCAACTTCGTCAACAAGCTGCGCGAATTCATTCCGTCAGACGGATTCTCCGATCCGTCTGCGATTCAGGTAACCCCCAGTGGAATCTCGGCTGGCTACTCGCTGACGCTGCCGAGCGCGCAGGTCGGCGTGTTTGCGCTGTCCGGGCTCAGTATCGGTGCCCGCTTCGAGCTGCCGTTCGATACGCAGCCTATGTCGGTCGCGTTCAACTTCGCAAAACGGGAAGATCCGTTTTCGCTGACCGTTTCGCTGCTGGGGGGCGGTGGATTTCTCATGATCGGCGTCGGCGCCGATGGCGTGCGCGAGATCGAAGCGGCGCTCGAAGCGCAGGCGCGGCTGAGCATCGACCTCGGCGTGGCATCCGGCTCAGTCGAAATCAGCGCGGGCATCTACTTCCACTGGCTCACCGCGGCGGAGGGTGACGGCGCCGTCGAACTATCCGGCTACGTGCGCCTGCACGGTGAGCTGAATGTGATGTGCATCGTGTCGATGTCACTCACGTTCAACCTCCAGCTGGGAATCCAGAAGCGTGATGACATGCTGGTGGTATTTGGCGAGGCGACGCTCACGGTGGAGGTGGAGGTGCTGGTGTTCAGCGGCGAAGTCACCGTACGGTGTCGTCGCGAGTTCAAGAATCCGGAAGCTGATCCGACGTTCGCACAGCTCGTGACCGGGCTGCCCACGTGGGAATCGTACTGTCTCGCCTTCGCTGCGGAGTAGTTGCGTATGCCGGTGCAATCACTCATCTGGACCGTGCTCCCCAACGGCCTCACCGCCGACGGCCGCGACGTCCGCTTCTCGCTGCTGCTGTCACCGCGCCTCGAACCGCAGAATGCCGCACCGCGCGTGTCGTCGTTCGCGGACTTCGCCAATTGGCCGGCGACGCTCGCGCGCGCGAAGATCACGGTTTCGTTCGGTGACGCGGCCATTCCGATCGAGGCCGCGCATGTGGATGCCTCGATCGGCGTGCCCGACTCGCAAGTGTGGTTGGCCATGTTCCCGGCCTCGACCGCCGTTCGGTCGTTCAAGATGACCGACCACACCGCGACCAGCGTGCTGTCGTTCGACGCGGTCGCGATGCACGACGTGGTTCGCAACGTGTATGCGTCGCTGACCGCGTCAGCGGGTGAAGAGTTGCCGTCGATCAGCGAGCTGCGCGAGCAGTCCGCACTGAAGCCGGTGATCGAGGGCGTAGCCGCTGTCGACGGATTTGGAGGCAGCCGGAAGACGCCGGTGCGTGACATCGGTGGCGAGTATGGGGAATTCACGCGAAGCGGATTCAAAGGGCTCAAGGGCGCGGGAACAATGCTGGCGACCTTTCAGCTCTTCCACACGCCGTTGTCGAAGCAGAGCAGCCAAACGCACACACCAGCCGACGAGCGAAACGCCGTCACGTGGCGAACCCACGAACGCGCTGAAATTGATGCAGCGGACTTCGTGGCGTCGCTCGACTTTCACCGCATCGTCTCCGCGATGAATCAGTATCCCGTGCTGCTCCGCAAGCTGGGGCTGGTGCTCGATTACGTAGTGCCCGTGAGCGGGTTACGCCGCACCGAGGATGCGCCACTGTCGGTGCGCGTGGATCTGCCGCCGGGCATCGAGTCGCCCGGCGCGTCCAATGCGGTCACGCGGCGCGATGCGGCACCGCAGACCCGGGCAAGTTTGAGCGATTCGCGCTTCGAGCCCGTGTCGCGTCCCGCGGCCGACACCAAGAATCTGCGCGTCCGCAGTCGGCTACTCCGGATGGATCCGGCGCGTGTGGCGCTGCTACAAGCAGATGTCGATGGCTCCGCCCTCAAGCTGATGAATTTCGCGCGGAGCCTGGTGGCGCATGAGGCGACCGCGCGACAGGTCGACGCCGTGTCGAAGCTGCCGCGCCGTACCGGTGCGCCGGCGCTGCGCAATGGGGGACTGATGCTCGTGCATCGTGGCCGCGGCGCGAGCCTCACCGATGCGTTCGGGCGGAATGACTCGCTCAATACGCGGATGGAGCAACTGCTTTCCCGACGTCGTGGTGCGGTGGCCAATCTCTTCGCGGAAGATCTCGTGCGTGGATGGCGGCTCGATGTATGGGACCAATCCACGACGCAGTGGCGATCGCTCTGTGAACGCCTAGCCGGTTACACCATAATAGGCAACGCGCTCTCGCTGAGCGGCGTGCGCGAAGAAGGCACGCTGCGACTCGCGGCAACCAGCGCCGCCGATGGCAGCAACCCGAATATCATGTCGCTGCATGAAATCATGGCGGTATGGCGTGGCTGGAGCCTCGTGGCCCCCGCACCCGGCCTGTCCGTGGGAACCGATGACGAGGTGGCCGATCCGTCGCCCGTGGTTCCCGACGGTATTCCGCTCCGCACGTCGTTCGTGGCCGCGCCCGGGACACTTCCGCGTCTGCGCTATGGACGGGTGTACGCCGTGCGTGCCCGCGTCGTGGATCTGGCGGGTAACTCACTGCCGCCGAGTACGAGCAACTATAGCGGTGACGAGGAATCGCGAGAGTCGGCGGCGCCGTACTGGCGTTACGAGCCTGTCGCTCCACCGCTGTTCGCGTTGGTCGGTGACGCCGGATCGGTCGAATCACCCGGGCCGGGTGAGTCGATGGCGCGCATGGCGATTCGTACGTTCAATGACGTGTTCGATGATCCGACGCCATCGGCTGAGATTGCACGCCGATGGTCGTTGTCGCCGCGGGTGTCGCAACGTGAAGCGGAGTTGCACGGTGTGTGCGACGGACCGGGCTGGGGAGGCGCCGCGCAGTATGCGCTGCTCTCCACGCGGGACGCGGAGCCTCCGGTGCTCAAACTCGCAACCCGAGGCGGCGGCGCGGTGTCGTACACGGCGCTGCCGGCCGATGCGGTGGCCCTGCCCTATCTGCCCGACGCGCTCTCCACGAGAGTGGCTGCCAGATTACTCGACTATCCGTGGAACGGCCCCCCGGAGCTGATCACGATCCCCCTCTACGCCGCGGGGGCGAGCTGGCCCGACGTGTCGCCAATCCTGTTGCGTGTGTACGAGGCCGAGCGTGAGCGGCCACGATTCGACGACGCGACGCGCACATTGCTAATTCCGGCGCCGAAAGGGCTGCGCGCGAGATTGCGGCTGTCCGCTATGCTCGATGACGACGCGCTGGCCCTGCTCGGCGTGTGGAACTGGGTTCCGGCGGCCGAGCGAACGGCAGCGCTGGCTCGTCGTGCGCGCGCCGGTGCGATCTGGTCGCTGACCCCGTGGCGCGAGATGGAGATCGTGCACGCCGTTCAGCGTCCGCTCCGCACTCCCAAAATAGACGAGTTGATGCTGGAGCGTCCGCGTGGCGCGACGTGGGTGCGCCCGAGCGTGAAGGCCCGCGTGCACCGGATGACCACCGATCGCATCGATCTGATGGCGGCGTGGAATGATCCGACAAATGGTGGAGTGCTCGGCTCACCGGGCAATGCCGCGAAGACCGATCTGGCGTTTTCCGTCAAGATCACCGACCCGCAGGGGTACGCGGGCATTACACAGCACATGGTGCCCGACGCGTCGCAGCCCGATCGGATCGTCTTCGGTCCCGTGCTGAATGCGGTCTTCGCTTCCGAGACTGAGGCACGTCCTCAGGTACACGACTTCGGTGACACACGCTATCGTCGCGTGGAGTACCGACTCGTGGGCACGTCGCGCTTTCGAGAGTACGTGCCGGCGCCGGTGCAGACGCCGGACCCGCGTGAGCCGCGGGGACTTCCTGCGGGCGAGCGCGACGCGGAACGCCTCACCGTGACCAGCGCGGTCGAGCGGGTATGGGCGCCCAGTTCGGCGCCACCGCCGGCGCCCGAGGTGCTGTACGTCGTGCCCACCTTCGGCTGGACACGCGCATCGCGCGAAGACGGTCGCCAGACCAGTTGGCGGCGCGGCAGCGGACTACGCGTGTGGTTGGACCGTCCGTGGAATGCGTCGGGATATGGTGAGATGTTGGCCGTCGTGCTTCCCCCTGAGGGACAGCCGATCACGCCGGATGCGGCGCCGTACAAAGACGTGGTCACACAGTGGGGGAACGACCCGGTCTGGACGTCGCCGTACGTGGACGGCGTGGCACCGGTGCTGTCGCGCTTTCCTCGCGCGCGTCTCGGTCCGGATGCCACGGGAGCGTGGTTGCCGCCTGATACGCCGGCGGTCGAAGCCGATCAGCCGGCACATCCCTTCCGAACCCGCAGTATTCCGCACGCGGGGTTACCCGTTGGCTGGGGACTTGGATTGGTGGATGTCGCGCCGCACGATGTAGCGTGGGACGCCGACCGGAAGCTCTGGTACTGCGATATCGAGATTCGTCATGGCGAGTCGTACTTTCCGTTCGTCCGACTCGCGCTCGCGCGCTATCAGCCCACGTCGGTGGACGGCGCGTGGCTGTCGACGGTCGTGCTCTGCGAGTTCTCGGCGCTCGCGCCCGACCGCTGGTTGGCAGTGCAGCGGTCATCCGCGACGAAGCGGGCGGTTACCGTGCACGGCCATCGGCCCGAGCAGTCGTCGGGATACGCCGAAGCTTGGCAGCGTCACACCGAAGCCATTGGTCCCGATGGCGAGATCCGCTACTTCATTCCCACGGGGATCGCGAAGACCAATGTCGTGGAGGTGTGGGTCGAACAGCTCAACCCTGATCGTGGTGAAGACTTCGGCTGGGTCCGCGTAGCCGACAGCGCGATAACGCCGCCAGCGCGCGCGCGCCCGTCCTCGCGACCGCGCAGAGTGGAAGCGCGATCTGACGACGCGCGAGCGGAGGCGGCCGCGATCACGATCGTGCGCAACGCCGCGGGCGAGCCGCGCGCCCGGGAACTGGTGGAACGGCGCGACTACGAGGCGGTGGTGGCGGAGAATCTGGTGGACGCCACCATGGCCTGGCCGGTCATGTGGGACGGCACGGTCACGCTACCGGAAGTGCCGTCGGCGGCCAAGCGATTCCGCCTGGTGGTGGCGGAGTACGAGGAGTTCATCACCGACGAGGCCGATCCCTACGATGGTACGCTGACGTCGAAAGGACGTCGCCTGGTGTACGTGGAACACGTCGAGTTGACGTAACCGCCGCGTGCGCTAGTGCCCGTGGTCGGCCATCGCCGCGCCACGGGCCAGCGCGATGTGGTGTGCGGCGTGATGGTCGCCGGTGGCCATGAGGCCGATGAAGCCGAGCCCCCGGAGCTTCGCCACGGCGGCGGCATCGCTGGTGTCGGCCGCCGTGACGACGAGGCGAACGCCGTCGGGGAGTTCGGTGCGCACCACGCGCGGGCCACCGCCGTTCATCACCAGCGCCGCGTGCGCACCCGTCATGCGTTTGATGGCCGCGATCGCGTCACCGGTGCCGCGCACCAGGAATTGCGCACCACCAGCGACGGGCGTGGACACCACGCGACTGCGCAACGTCACCAGGTCCATGTCGACGAGATGCAGGCGCAGGCGCTCGATATTGACCTTCGACCAGTCGGTGTTGGCATCGGCCTGCAACATCGCGACGATCTCGGCGATGGCCGCGAAGGCCGCCTGCCCTCCCTGCGTGGGGAGTTGCACCGCGGCCGGATGGGTCATCCCCGGGGTGTGCGCATGCTCCTGGGCCGCCAGCGTCGTGGTGGAGAGCAGGCTGGCGAGCACGATCGCCGCCGCGCCTGCTGATGCGAAGTGAGGACGGCGCATGAAGACCTCGAGCAGAGTGATGGAATGGTGAATATGGAAGATACCTACGGCGCGGCAGGCTGACGAGCCGGCCTGGCCGACCGGTCGCGCTCCTCTTGCTATTATAGATATACGCACTTATGTATATCTGTATATGCAAACATCATCACTGTTCCCGATCGCGCTGGCGGCGGCCCTGCTGGCCGTCCTGCCGACGTCACCAGTGCGGGCCCAGTCGGCGCCGCTCTCGCTCGGCGAGGCGATCCGCGAGGCCGACCATCACGCGTTCGGCAACCGGATCGCCGCTGCCGCCACGGCCGGCGACCGGGCCCGCGCCCGCCTGCCGCTCAGAGGCATTCTTCCCTCGGCCCGCCTCGAAGCCGGGGTGATCCGCACCACCGACCCCATCGGGGCCTTCGGGACCACGCTGCGTCAGCGGCTGGTCACGCCGGCGGCCTTCGAACCCGCCAAACTCAACTACCCCAGCGCGGTCACCAATGCGCTGGGTGGGTTGGTGCTCGAGGTCCCGCTCGTGAACGGCGACGCCTGGCTAGGTCTTCGCGCGGCGCGAGCGGCGGTGGACGCCAGCAAGGCCGCCGGCGAGTGGGCGGCGGTGTCGACCCGCGCCGACGTGGTGCGTGCCTACTACGGGGCGATTCTAGCCGAGGCCATGGCCGGCGTGCTCGCGCAGGCGCAGCAGGCCGCCGACGCCGGCGTGCGCCAGGTCCGCGCCATGGTCACGCAGGGATTAGTCACCAAGGCCGACGCTTTGCAAGCCAGTGTTCGCGCGTCCGACGTGGCCGCCCAGCTGCTCGGTGCCCGCAGCGACGCGCTGTCGGCACGACAGCAGCTGGCGCTTCTGCTCGGGCGTACGGGACCCGAGCTGCCTACGTTGCCCAGCGCGCTGCCCGATGATGCGGCGGTCGTGGCGCTCGCGGTGCATGACAGCGCCGCGGCCAATACGGCGGTCGGCGCGACGGACGGCATCGGCCAGCTTCGCGATGATGTGCGCGCAGCGCAGGCCGGTGTGACGGCGGCAGGTGCCGACCGACGCCGCGCCGCCAGCACGCTGTTGCCCCGGGTGAATGGCTTCGCCCGTTACGACTGGAACGACACGCGCACGGTGTACGCGGGTCAGAAGAACTGGACCGTGGGTGTCATGACCTCGTGGTCGCTGTTCGGCGGCAACGCCGAATTGGCCGATGTGGCGGTCACCACGGCGCGCTCCGATGCGGCGCGCGCCGGCCTCGATGCCGCCCGCGCGCAGAGCCAACTGGAGCGCGACGACGCGGCGCGGCGCCTCACATTGTCGCTGCAGCGACTCACGTTGGCCCGCGACGCGGCCGAGCAGAGTCGCGAGGCATCCCGCTTGGTCCAGAAGCGCTACGACGGCGGGCTAGCCACCATCGCCGAATTGCTGGCGGCCGAGACATCGACGACCGGCGCCTCGCTCGCCCATGCCGCCGCGCGCTATGCCGTGATCGACGCGATCGCCACGTGGCGGCGCGCCTCCGGTGGCGACCCGGCCGTTCTGACGGCACTCGACTCTTCCACTACGACGGCGCGCTGATGCGTCCGAACCGATATCAGGGAGCACGCACCATGACGTCGACCAAAACGCTGTTTTCCACGGTGGCACTCGTCACCGTTGCCGGACTTTCACTCACCGCCTGCTCGGGCGGGAACGACGAGCACACCGCCTCGGGCGCGACGCCCGTCCCCGCCGCGGTTGCGGGCACGGCGATGGTTGTCCGCGACACGGTCATCGATGCGACCATCGCGGCGTCTGGTGTCGCCGAGCCGATTCAGCAGGCCACGCTGAGCACGAAGCTGATGGGCACGGTCACCGCAGTGCTCGTGCATGAGGGCGATGTGGTACGATCGGGACAGACCCTGCTGCGCATCGACGCGCGCGATCTTACAGCGAAGTCAGCACAAGTCGGCGCCTCCATCGCCGACGCCCAGGCGATGCAGCGCGAAGCGGCCACGCAGGCCGCGCGGATTCGCGCCCTCTACGCCGACAGCGCGGCCACGCGCGCGCAGCTCGACGCCGTCGAGACGGGACTGGCACGAGCCGAGGCGGGATTGCGGGCGGCGCAGGCCGCATCGGGTGAGCTTGACGCCATGCGCAGCTACGCGACCGTCATTGCGCCGTTTGGCGGCGTCGTCACCTTCCGCGCGGTCGATCCGGGCGCGTTTGCGGCACCGGGCGCGCCACTGATCACGGTGCAGGACGGCTCGACATTACGCATCCGTGTGAGCGCCGCGGGCGATGCCGTGCGTTCGCTGACGCGCGGGCAGACACTGGCCGCCACGATTGATGGCACATCGGTATCGGCCGTGATCGAAGGCGTGGTTCCGGCCGGCGCCGGCAATCTCTTCACGGTGAACGCCACCGTAGCGAATCGGACCGGCGCGCATCGCAGCGGCAGTGCCGCCATGGTCTCCATTCCGGTGGGTCGTGAACATGCGCTGCTGGTGCCGAACGCGGCCATCGTGCGCGAGGGCGACCTCACGGGCGTCATCGTGCGCACCACAGCGGGTGACGAGCGCCGCTGGGTACGCCTGGGCGTGTCGAGCCTGACGCATACGGCGGTGAGCAGCGGCTTGAAGGCCGGTGAGACGATCGTAGTGCCCACCGTGGTTCCCACTTCGACGTCGGCGACATCCGCCAAGGCGGCCACGTGAGCACGCCGCGCGCGCTGGGCATTTCCGGCCGGATCGCGAAAGCGTTCCTGAACTCGAAGCTCACGCCACTGGTCACGGTGGCGTCGCTGGCCGTGGGCGTCCTTGGCATCCTGGCCACACCGCGCGAAGAAGAGCCGCAGATCTCGGTGCCCATGATCGACGTGATCTCGGCCATGCCGGGCGCGTCGCCGCAGGAAGCGGAGAATCTGTTGGCGCGCCCGATCGAGCAGCGCATGATGGAGCTGCCGGGCGTCGATCATGTATACACGATGTCGGGCGACGGCTACGCCATGGTGACGGTGCGCTTCAAGGTCGGCGAAGACCAGGAGCGCAGCGTCACGAAGGTGCAGGCCAAGCTGGCGGGCGCCATGGACCAGGCGCCGGCCGGTGCGATGCCGCCGGTGATCAAGGCGCACTCGATCGACGACGTGCCGGTGCTGGCGCTCACGCTGCATGGCGCCGGCGTCGATGCCAACACGCTGCGCGAAATCGCGGCGCATCTCGAAGACGAAATCCGCACAGTGCCCGAGGTAACCGAAACGTTCGTCACCGGCGGCGCACCGAAGCAGATCCGCGTGCAGATCGATCCCACGCGGCTCGCGGCGAGCGGCGTGACACCGGGCGACGTGATCATGGCGTTGCGCGGCGCCAACGCGCGTCTCGCCGCCGGTGAAATCGCGGTGCGCGACAGCGTGCTGCGCATCGACGTCGGCGCCCCGCTGGCCACGTCGCTCGATGTCGGCAGCGTGGTGGTGTCGGCTCGCGGTGGCCGTACGGTGTACCTGCGGAACGTGGCCGACGTGCGCGAGGATTTCGGCGAACGCACGAGCTATGTGTCGCATCGCGATGGGAGCGGCGCGTCGGAAGCGGCAGTGACCATCGCCGTCGCCAAGCGGAAGGGTGCCAACGCGACCGCCGTCACGCATGCCGTGATGCAGCGCGTAGATCAGGCCAAGGGCCGCCTCATTCCCGGCAGTGTCAAGCTGTCGGTGACGCGCGATTACGGTGAGACGGCCGGCGAAAAGGCACAGGAACTGATTCTGCACCTCATCATCGCCACGCTGAGTGTCACGGCCTTGATCTGGCTGTTCCTGGGCTGGCGCGAGGCGCTGGTGGTGCTGGTGGCCGTGCCGGTCACGCTCGCTCTCACACTGTTCGTGTACTACGCGCTGGGCTACACGCTCAATCGCATCACGCTGTTCGCGCTGATCTTCTCGATCGGGATTCTGGTGGACGACGCGATCGTGGTGGTGGAGAACATCTATCGTCACCTGGCGATGGGTGATCGCGACGCGGAGGCGGCCGCGATCGACGCCGTCGATGAAGTGGGCAACCCGACCATTCTCGCCACGTTTACCGTGATCGCGGCGATTCTGCCGATGGCGTTCGTGAGTGGCATGATGGGGCCGTACATGCGGCCGATTCCGATCGGTGCGTCGGTCGCCATGGTGGCCTCGCTCGCCGTGGCCTTCATCGTCACACCGTATCTCGCATATCGACTGCTGAAAGGGCACGTGAAGGCGGCGCATGTGCCGAGCGGTCATGCGAGTCCGGAGCACCCGCCCGAGGAGGGCGGCCAGGTGGACCGGATCTATCGGAAGATCATGGTGCCGCTCATGGAGCAACAGGGTCGCCGTCGCGCCTTCTACGCGGGCATCATGGCGCTGCTGCTGGTGAGCGTGAGTCTGGTCGGCTTCAAGGCGGTCCAGGTCAAGATGCTGCCGTTCGACAACAAGAGTGAATTCCAGGTCGTGCTCGACTTGCCCGAAGGCACCACACTCGAGACATCCAATGAAGCCGCGTCACGCATCGCGGCGTATCTGAGCACGGTGCCCGAGGTCGTGAGCACGCAGGTCTATGCCGGCACGGCGGCGCCATTCAACTTCAACGGCCTGGTGCGCCACTACTTCATGCGCAGCGGCGCCAACGTGGCCGATGTGCAGGTGAACCTGCTGCCGAAGGGCGAGCGCGACCGGCAGAGCCACGCGATCGCGGTGGCCGTACGCCCCGGTGTCGACAGTATCGCGCGACGGTACCAGGCGTCGGCGAAGGTGGCCGAAATTCCCCCGGGCCCGCCGGTGCTGTCCACGCTGGTGGCGGAAGTGTACGCCGGCGACGACTCCACACGCCTCGAGGCGGCGAAGGCGGTGAAGGAGGTGTTTGAAAAGACACCCGGTGTGGTGGACGTGGACTGGACCGTCGAGGCCCCGCAGGCCAAGCGCACCTTCCGCGTAGACCGCGTGCGGGCCGCCGAGTCGGGTGCGAGTGTGGAGCAGATCACGCAGACGTTGTATCTCGCACTCTCCGGCGCGCCCGCCGGTATCGCGAGTTCGCCCACGGCGCGCGAAGGCATCGCGATTGTGCCACGCCTGCCGCTCGACCAGCGCAGCAGCGTGGAAGCGCTGCTGTCGCTGCCCATCGCCACGATGCAGGGTCCGCAGCCGCTGGCGCGGTTTGTCACGGTCATCAACGGCACGCGGGACGGTTCACGCATTCGCAAGGACTTGCGGCCGGCCATCTACGTGACCGGCGACGTCGCGCGTGAGATCGAGAGTCCGGTATACGCGATTCTCGACATGAACCGCCAGCTCGATGCGATTCGCGTGAACGGGGCATCGGTGACGCGCTACAACGCGGTGCCGCCGGCCACGGTGAGCGAGACGGCGATCAAGTGGGATGGTGAGTGGCAGGTGACCATCGAGGTATTCCGCGATCTCGGTCTCGCCTTCGCGATCGTGCTGCTGCTGATCTACGTGCTGGTGGTGGGGTGGTTCCAGAGCTTCACGATTCCACTGGTGATCATGGCGCCGATTCCGCTCACGCTGATCGGCATTCTCCCGGGGCATGCGATCAGCGGCGCCTTCTTCACCGCGACCAGCATGATCGGCATGATCGCGCTGGCCGGCATCATCGTGCGGAACTCGATCCTGCTGGTGGACTTCATCCAGCTCGAAGAAGCCCGTGGGCGGTCACTGACCGACGCGGTGCTTGAAGCCGGCGCGGTGCGGTTCCGTCCAATCGCGCTCACGGCCGCCGCCGTGGTGGTGGGCGGTTTGGTGATGGTGCTCGACCCGATCTTCCAAGGGCTGGCCGTCGCGCTCATGAGCGGGGCGATCGTGGCCACGCTGCTCACGATGGTGGTCGTTCCGCTTCTCTACTGGCAACTCAACCGGAGCAATACTCATGTGTAACGACAAGATCATTCGTCGCATCGCCGGCGTCTTCGTCATGCTGTCCGTGGCCTTAGGCTACTTCGTACACCCCGGCTTCCTGTTCTTCACGGCCTTCGTGGGGTTCAACCTCTTCCAGTCGAGCATCACGAACTGCTGTCCGCTTGAACTGATGCTGGGGAAGGCGGGTATGTTCGGATGCACCCCGAAGCGCAGTTAAGACACTTACGGAACCCCATCGATGACCACCACCAGTGCTCGGAAGGCGGTGCTCCCCTGCACCGCCTGCGGCAAACTCAACCGCGTTGACCTATCCCGGGCCGATGCGCAGCCGAAGTGCGGGACCTGTCGCGTACCACTCGTGCTCGACGCGCCGGTGGTGCTCACCGACGCCAACTTCGACACCGTGGTCGCAAACAGCACGGTGCCGGTGATGGTCGACTTCTACGCCGACTGGTGTGGACCCTGCAAGATGATGGCGCCGGTGTTCGCGCAGTTCGCGAAGCAGCAGCGCGGACAGGCGATCGTGGCGAAGGTCGACACCGATCGCAATCCTGGTGTCGCATCGCGCTTCGCGATCCGAAGCATCCCCACGATCGCGCTCCTCAAAGACGGCAAGGAAGTGGCGCGTCAGGTCGGCGCCGTGCCGATGGGCCAGCTGGAGCAGATGGTGATCAGCGCCCGCTGATCACCTTCTTCCGTTCAGCCAGTTCGCTCTCCAATCGTCCGCAGACCAGTTCGCAGAGCTTGAGCACATCGGCGTCGGCGAGTTCATAGCGCACGTACACGCCGTCGCGCTCGCGGCTCACCAATCCGTGATTGAACAGGATGGCCAGATGCCGCGAGACATTGGCCTGACCCATGCCAGTAGCTTCGACCAGCTCGTTCACCGTGCACGAGCCGCCACGCAGTTCCTGCAGGAGACTGAGCCGCGCCCGGTCGCTCAATGCCTTGAACCGGTCCGCCACCAGGTCAAGCAACTCCGGACGCATCACCTTGTGAGCCATCAGTATCCCCGCGCAAGAAATTCACGTATACACGCGTATGAATATACCAGAGACACCACGAGGACGGCAACCATCGCCGTCCTCGTGGACTTTCGAGGCGCGACTCAAGCCAGCGAGGCTTCCAGGCTGATCTCGGCCTTGAACAGCCGCGACACCGGGCAGCCCGCTTTCGCGTTCTCGGCCAGCGTCTGGAACTGCTCGGCCGTGATGCCGGGAATCGTGGCCGCGAGCTTCAGCACGATCTGAGTGATCGTCTGATTGCCGTCCACCGGCTCCATGGTCAGCACCGCGGTCGTGTTGATCTCATCGGCGGTGAAGCCGGCGTTGGCCAGCTGGAACGACAGCGCCATCGAGAAGCAGCCGGCGTGCGCGGCCGCGATCAGCTCTTCGGGGTTCGTGCCATTCCGCCCGTCTTCGTCCTGGAAGCGGAGCTTAAACGAATACGGCTGCGCATTCAGCACGCCGCTCGGCGTCGTGAGCGTGCCGCTGCCTTCCTTGCCCGTGCCCTTCCAGACTGCCTGTGCTGTGCGCTGCATCGACCAACCCTCGCGTACGAGATCATATCGGACGGGCACCGGACGGCACCCTCCCCAGCTCCAGAGCAAATATGGGGCCTTGCCTTGCGCCGCGCCGAGCCCTCTTTTGTGGGACGATTCCCTCTGCCCCGGCTCCCGATGTCCGCCTCACTCGCTCTGCCCCGCCGCGCCCTTGTGGCGCTGTTTACCCTCTCCGCCGCGACGCTGTCGGCCCAGACAACCCGCGATCCCGCCACCCTCCCCGTCGTGCTGCGCGCCTCGCGGGTCATCGATGGGACGGGACGTACCCTGCGCAATCAGGACGTCACCGTGCAAGGTGGCCGGATCACCGCTATGCGCGCGTCGGTTGGCCCTCTGCCGGCGAGAGGCATCGATCTGGGCGCGCGCACGCTGCTGCCGGGATTGATCGATACGCACGTCCATTTGGGCTGGTACATCACCGACAAGCAGCGGCTCCATGAGGATCGCGATGGTGATACCCCCGACGTGAGCACGCTTCAGCGCGCGGGGAATGCCTGGGCCACGCTGCGGGCGGGCTTCACCACGGTGCAGAGCATCGGCGAGGCCGACAACGCCGTGCTGCGTGATGCGATCAATGCGGGTCGTATTCCCGGTCCTCGGGTGCTCACGTCACTGGGCACGCTGAACGAACGCACCGGGGGCGGATCACCCGATTCGCTCCGCGCGTCGGTGCGTCGATTTAAGGCACGCGGCGCCGACGTCATCAAGATCTTCGCCTCCAAGTCGATTCGGGACGGCGGCGAGGCCACCATGACACCGGAGCAGCTCGAGGCGGCCTGTGGAGAATCGAAGGCGCAGGGGCTGCGCTCGGTGGTGCATGCGCATTCGGCCGAGGCCGTGCAACGCGCGGCGCGCGCCGGCTGCACGCAGGTAGAGCATGGAGTATTCGCCGACGACGCCACGCGCGCGTTGCTCGTACAGCGCGGCACGTTCTTCGATCCGCAGTGCGGCCTCGTGTTTCACAACTATCTCGACAACAAGCCGTGGTTCGAGGGCATCGGCAACTACAACGCGGCCGGCTTCGCGTCGATGGAACAGGCGATTCCGTTGGCCGAGAAGGGCATCGGGCTCGCCGCGAAGCTGCCCACGCTCAAGCTCGTGTTCGGCACCGATGCCGTGGCGGGCGCGCATGGGCGAAATGCCGAAGAGCTGGTGTGTCGCGTACGTCGTGGTGGCCAGCCAGCGATGGACGCGATCGTCAGTGCGACCAGCCGGGCCGCCGAGTCGCTTGGACTCGAGAAGGAGATCGGCCGCATCGCCGTGGGATACGCGGCGGACCTCATCGCGACCGACGGCGATCCCGTGGCGCAGATCGAAGCGTCACAGCTCGTGTCCTTCGTGATGAAGGGTGGCCGCGTGTATCGCCACGACGCAGCACGCCGTACCGGAGCTCGGAAATGACGTCCAGACGCAGCTTTCTCAAGACCGCCGGCGCCCTGACTGCCGGTGTCGCCACCGTTGGCACCAGCACCGCGTGCGCCGTGAAAGACCCGACCGCAAGCAATGCGACCGGACAGGAGAACAGCGCGGAGCGCGTGCGCGGATTCGATCGCGTACTGCTCGATGCCGTGGCGACCGCCGTCTTGCCGGCGTCACTCGGCGCGACCGGTATCCGCACGGCGACCAATGCGTTCGTCGCTTGGGCCGACGACTACGAACCGGTGGCGGAGGAGATGCACGGATATGGCTACGCCGACGTGCGTTACCTGCCGGCCGACCCCTCTCCGGCCTGGCGCGCGCAGCTCTCCGCACTGGAGCTGCTGGCGCATAAACATGGCACTGAAGGCTTCGCCACCCTCCCAATGGCACAGCGTCAGGAGCTGCTCAGCGCCGTGCTGCGCGACCAGCGAGGCGACCGATTACCGGCACCGCTCAATGCCAACCACGTTGCGATCGCGTTGCTGTCGCATTGGTCATCGGGGCCTAATGCGTGGGACGCCGCTCTCGGCGCCCGTGTCGCGCCCGGTGTGTGCCGCACGCTGGGTGATGCCACGCGCAAGCCGTTGCCTGTCACCATGGAGCCGCGCACATGATCACGCACAATGCGGATATCGTGATCGTCGGCAGTGGCATCACCGCCGCGTTGATGGCGGCGTCGCTGGCCGAGAAGACCACGAAGTCGATTTTGGTCGTTGAAGCAGGAAAGCCCACGACACCGTTCGCCGACCGGGTCAAGGCGCGCGAGCGTTGGCGCGCGTATGGAGAGAGCCCCTGGAAGCAGGATCATCTCGACGACCAGAACGCGACGGGCACCACGTGGGGCTTCTCACCCAGCATGAACGTGGGCGGCTTGGCGATGCACTGGGGCGGTGTGTCGCCGCGCTATTCGCCGGAGGACTTTGCACTGCGCTCGATGTACGGCGTGGGCAGCGACTGGCCGTTCAACTACGACGATCTCGATCCGTTCTATCAGGAAGCGGAAGAGCGGATGGGTGTGGCCGGCGAACAAGGGCCGGTCGCGCTCGATCCGCGAGGCAAGCCATATCCATTGCCGCCGCTTCCGATCAACTACAACCTTGCACAGTTGCAGCAGTGGGCCACCAAGGCCGGCATTGTCACGTGGAGCACACCGAGCGCGAAGAACTCCGTGGCGCAAGACGGGCGTGGGCAATGCCAGCGGTGCGACACCTGCTATCCCGTGTGCCCCACGGGTGCGAAGTACTCGCCCGACTTCACGTGGGATGCGTTGGTCGCGCGCAAGCGGATCACGCTCGTGACCGAGACACTGGTGCGTAAGCTCGAGGCCGACCCGAAAACGGGCCGCATCACGCGGGCCACGGGCAATCGCACGAACGCTTCGGGCGAGGAAGTCACCATTGAAGGCGGCACGTTCGTACTGGCGGCCGGCTTCGTGTGGTCACCGCATCTGCTGCTGTTGTCGAAGAGCAGCGCGTTCCCCGATGGACTGGCCAATCGCAGCGGACTGGTTGGCAAGTATCTCGCCGGGCATCGCAACGTGAACGCGTATTTGCGGTTGCCGATGGAGCTGTTCCCCGGCATCAACGTGCAGCATTCGCTGGTGTCGAAGCAGTTCATGCGGGTGCCGCGCTCGGCGCGCTATCTGCGCCACGACCTGCGCATCTGGGAGTCAAGCGTCGGGCGTGAACCGCGTTTGCGCGACGACGATGGCCGCGTGCAGTTCGGCGATGACCTGATGAAGGATTGGCAGCAGCGCGCGAAGGGCGCGACTGCTCGGGTGCGTGGCTACTACGATGTGCTGCCCGACAAGGAGAGCGCGCTCGCGCTCGACGCGAAGAAGGTCAACCGCTTCGGCGATCCGATGCCGAACGTCTCGTTCAAGGACGCGCCGGAGAGCGCGGCGTTGAAGGAGTGGCAGGAAGAGCAACTGCGTGACCTGTTCCGTACGATGGCGAAAGCCGGCGGCGGCGAAATCCTGCGCATGGAGAACAGCGCCAACGATCTCGGGCAGGAGCACCCGGTCGGCGGTTGCCGGATGGGAACTGACCCGACACAAAGCGTGGTGGATGCGCACGGACGTGCCCACGACCACGAGAATCTGTGGGTGGCCGGCGCGCCAGCACAGCCCACGGCCTCGTGCTGCAACGGCACGCTCACCTTCGTGGCGGTGGGGCTGCGCACAGCGGCGGCGATCGCGGGAGCCGCCGCAGTCTGAGCAAACGACACCCGTCGACACTGCAACAGCTGGAACACGGATTGTGGAGGATTGCGCGGGTCACACAGATAAGCCAAAAGCGATAACTGCACGACGCGTAGATGACGCGGCGGGCGGCAGATTTGTGTCGAATCTGGAGATCTCCGGCTGATCGTTTCGGCTTCGGGCTTTCCCTGACACGGTTCGCCAAGGCACTTTTCAGGGGTACGCACCCTCCACCCATCCTGCCGATGCGCCGTTCTCTCCTTCGTGCCATTCTTTCCGGCCCGCTCGTGGCCGCCCCTCTGCTTGCCCAGTCGCGCGCTATCACCGCCGCCGACTACGCGCGGGCCGAGCGCTTCCTCGCGTTCAACACGTCGAACCTCGTGTCGCGCACCGGCGTGCAGCCGACGTGGCTCCCCGATGGCCGGTTCACGTACCGCGTGCGGCTGGCGGATGGAAGTTCACCGCTCGTGGTGGTCGACCCGATCAAGGGGACCAAGACGGACTGCACCGCCGCGGGCGCCAACTGCCCGGCTGAGCCCGCACGTGCCAACGGCCGCCCGGCCGCCCGGCCCGGTGGTCGCCCGCCCGAGCATGTCTCACCCGACGGCAAGACCGCCGCGTTCATCCGCGACTGGAATCTCTGGGTGCGCGATGTGGCCACCAACAAGGAGACGCAGGTCACGACCGATGGCGTGAAAGACTTCGGGTACGCGACCGATAACGCCGGCTGGATTCACTCGGATCGCGCGATCCTGACGTGGTCGCCCGATTCCAAGAAGATGGCCACGTTCCAGCAGGATCAGCGCAACGTCGGCGAGATGTACCTCGTGAAGATGAAGGTCGGTCATCCCGAACTGAGCGCGTGGAAGTATCCGCTGCCGGGCGACAGCGTGGTGTCGATGATACACCGGGTGATCGTCGATCTGTCTGCGTCGACGCCGAAGGTGGTGCGCTTCAAGATGCCGGCCGATCAGCATCGCTCGTCGGTGTGCGATCACATCTCGTGCAGTGGCGGTGAACTCTCCGACGTGGAATGGTACGCGGACGGCTCCAAGCTTGCGTTCCTGTCGAACTCGCGGGACCACAAAATCGCCACACTGCGCATCGCCGACGCCAGCACGGGTGACGTGCGCGACGTGCTGCGCGAAGAGGTGGCCACACAGTTCGAGAGCGGTGACAACGTGGCGAACTGGCGTGTGCTGCCGGCGACCAACGAAGTGATCTGGTTCTCCGAACGCGATGACTGGGGACAGCTGTATCTGTACGACCTCGCCACGGGCGCGCTCAAGTCGAAGATCACGACTGGCGACGGGCCGGTGCTCTCGGTGGAGCGCGTGGATGCGAAGGCCCGCATGATCTGGTTCGTCGCCGCCGGCAAGATTCCGGGGCGCGATCCGTACTTCCGTCATCTGTATCGCATCGGCATGAACGGGAAGGGGCTGACGCTCCTTACGCCGGAAGACGGCGACCACAACACCACGCTGTCGCCCAACGGCGCCGTGTTCGTGGATAGTTGGTCGCGCGCCGACCTCGCGCCGATCGCCGTGCTGCGCAACGCGAGCACGGGAAAGCTGATCTCGACACTGGAACAGGGTGACATTTCGAAGCTCGTCGCGACGGGCTGGAAGGCCCCCACGCGCATCACCGTCAAGGATCGCGCCGGTAAATGGGACCTATACGGCGTGATGTGGACGCCGACCGCGCTCGACTCGACGAAGAAGTACCCGATTATCAACTACATCTATCCAGGTCCGCAGGGCGGCAGTGTGGGCAGCCGTCAGTTCTCGGCCGCGACGCGCGACAATCAGGCGCTGGCCGAGTTGGGGTTCATCGTCGTGGCGATCGACGGCACCGGAAACCCGACGCGCTCGAAGTCTTTTCACGACGCGTACTACGGTCGCATGAGCGACAACACGCTTCCCGATCAGATCGCGGGCATGAAGCAGTTGGCCGAGCGCTATCGCTTCATCGATCTGGAACGCGCGGGCATGTGGGGCCACTCGGGCGGCGGTTTCGCCACGGCCTCGGCGATGTTCCAGTACCCGGACTTCTTCAAGGTCGGTATTTCCGAGTCGGGCAATCACGACAACCGCAACTACGAAGACGATTGGGGCGAGCGCTACCACGGCCTGCTCACCAAGAGCGGTGCGGTGGACAACTACGACAAGGAAGCGAATCAGACGCTGGCCAAGCACCTGAAGGGGAAGCTGATGCTGGCGCACGGCACGATGGACGACAACGTGCCTCCCGACAACACGTGGCTCGTCGTCGATGCCCTGATCAAGGCCGGTAAGGACTTCGACCTCGTCATGATTCCGAACGCGGCACACGGCTATGGCGCGGCCTCGAACTACATGATGCGCCGTCGGTGGGACTACTTCGTGCAGCATCTTCTGGGTGCCACGCCGCCAAAGGAGTATCAGATCGGGCCGAAAAACTGAGATCGCACACGCCACGCTGCTAGATTCCACATATGGACCGTCTCTTTGTGATGATCGGCGCCCTTTCTGGCGGTATCGGCGTAGCCGCCGGTGCCTTCGGCGCGCATGCCCTCAAGGCCCGTCTCGAACCTCGCATGCTCGAGGTGTTCGAGACGGGCGCTCGGTACCAGATGTACCACGCCATCGCGCTGCTGGCGGCGGCGTGGATTGTCACCCGCTTCCCAGGTTCACTCGCCAACGCGAGTGGGTGGCTCTTCCTGGCCGGCACCCTGCTCTTCTCGGGGTCGCTCTACGCGATGGCGCTGACGGGCGTCAGGGCACTCGGTGCGATCACGCCGTTGGGTGGCGTCTGCTTCATTGCCGGCTGGGCTTGCCTGGCGCTCGCCGCGATGCGCGCGCGCTAATCCGGTGTGCGGACGACCGTGAGTTGAGCGCACGGCTGCTGGGCGCGCAGTAGTCACACAACGGCTGCGATGAGCGGTGTGGACCGCAGTTTGCGTTGCGATGCGGGATGCACGTCTTACATCACACGCCACGTACGGCGCCAGCGAATTGGCTCCCGTTCGTCGTCCGGCCCGCCGTTTCTTTATGGCTCACGTCGCTCGTGCTCTTGCTGGCAGCAGTATCCAGCCCTGCCGACGCGCAGCCGAACACTGAGCGCGGCCCCCGAACGGCGCAGCGGGAGTCCCCTGAAATTCGGGAGCTGAAGATCACGGGGACGTCGAAGCTGCCCGTCGCAGCATTGCGGCAAAGCCTCGTGTCGAAACCGTCTGCATGCAAGAGCCTGCTGCTCAAGCCGTTCTGTGTGATCACGAAGTCGCGGCACATCTACGAGCGAAGCTATCTCGACCGCGATGAGTTTCAACGCGACGTGCTTCGCGCGCTGGTGTTCTACTTTCGCCGCGGATATCGCGACGTCGCCATCGACACCAGCATCGTTCGGGTCGGTTCCAATGCGGTGCGGATCACGATGTCGGTCAAAGAGGGACCGCCTACACGCGTTGCATCCACGAGCGTGGTCTCATTCGCTCCCGTCCCGATCGACAGCGCCGGCCTGATCCGTCCGCGCGTGAATGAGCCCCTCAACCTGCTCGCCATCGATTCCACCGTCGCGAGCGTTCGCGACGCGCTGTGGGAGAAGGGCTTCGCCGATGCGGTCATCACGCCGTCGACCAAGGTCGATTCCGCGGCTGACAGTGCCTCGTTGAGCTTTCGCGTGGACCCCAAGCGGCGAGTCACGATCGGCGAGGTGCGCATCGAGGGTGTTGAGAAGATCTCCGAACTCGCGATTCGACGGTCGCTGCGAATCGCGCCCGGCGATGTCTTTCGTCGTTCCCGCATCGCGCAGAGCCAGCGTGCGCTCTACGAGTCGGCGCTCTTTCGTCGCGCGACGATCGATACGCTCGCGCACGCCCCCGGCGTGCCGGACAGCGTGAAGTCGCTCATCGTGCGCGTCATCGAGGCGCCGCAGCGCGAAGCACGCGCCAGCGTCGGATTCACGACGGCAGATTTTGTCCAGGCTGAGGCCCGGTTCACCGACAACTATTGGCTTGGCGGCACGAGAAAGTTCGACGCGACCATCACTGTCGGCAATCTGCTCGCCGAGCAACTCACGCAGAGTCAGTTTTTTGTGAACTTCACGAATATCTCGCGAGATAACGCGTTGGGCCGCTTCTATTCGCCGACGTATCAGGCCAGTGTGGAGGCGCGACAGCGCTGGTTCCGCTCGCCACGGAACACGATCGGAGCCGGTCTTTTTACCCATCGGCGAAGCTCACCAGGTGTGTTCGTAGATCGCGGATACGGCGCCAGCGGCACGTTCACGCGCGAGCTGGCCGTGCGCACGCCGCTGAGTGCCACCTATCGCTTCGAAATCAGCAGTGTCGAGGCTGGCGACGTGTACTTCTGTGTGAACTACGGCGTGTGTGATGCCTCGACCATTCTGGCGCTCCGTGGTCAGCAACGACTCTCCCCCGCCGCCGCCGTCATTTCGATGGACCGCAGCGATTCACCGCTGTCGCCCACGCGCGGCATTCGCTTCCGCGCCGAAGCTGAACACGCATCGGCATTGACTGCCTCCGACTTCCGGTACAATCGCGCGTTGGCGGATGTGGCGATGTATAGGCCGCTGCCCTTCCGAAACATCGTCGCCGCGCTTCATGTGCGGGCGGGATGGGTTCAACCGCTTGCCAGCACCGCTGGCGCCGTAGGGCTGCCCGCGAACCGCGAAGCACTGGGCTCTGCGGAAATCCTGCATCCGCGCAAACGCTTCTACGCCGGCGGTGCGCAGAGCGTGCGAGGCTTCGGCGAGAACCAGCTCGGCCCACGGGTGCTCACGATCGCGCCGGACGTTCTACGCGGACGGGCCATCAGCAAGGGCGACACCACGTACGGTTGCGCGCTAGCCACTCCGATCGCCTCGTGCGGCGTCAACGCTGCGTTCTTGCGCGACAGCGACTTTCAGGTGCGTCCGTTGGGCGGCACAACATTGCTCGAAGGCAGCGTAGAGTTGCGGATTCCGGTGTGGGGTTCTCTCGTCGGAGCCCTGTTCGTTGACGGCGCCATTTTGGGAGAAGGCACGCTGAACTCGATCACGCGGGGCACGGGCGCCATCACGCCGGGATTCGGCGTGCGATACGAATCACCGGTAGGGCCTATTCGGGTCGATCTGGGACTTCGACCGACGCTGCGTCGCGCGCTCCCTGTCATCACGCAGACGACAGACAGCGCGGGGCAGCGTGTCCTCGTCGCGCTCGCGCCGGCGACAGGCTGCGGTGCGCTGTCGAGTGAAGGCTGTCGCACGTTTCCCGATCCGTTGGAACGCATGGGCCTGCTTCGCAAGTGGGCGAATCGTCTCACGCTCCACCTCAGCATCGGTCAGGCCTTCTAATGGGAACTCCCCTGCGACGCGTCGCTATCGGTGCCGCCGCCATCGTCCTCGCCATCGTCTCGCTGGCGGTGGGGGCGGCCTTCGTGTTTACCAATACCGATTGGGGACGCGAGCAGGTACGCGTTCGAGCACTGACGGCGCTGAACGGCGCCGCGCACGGGATCGTCAAGGTGGGCGCGGTGAGCGGCAACTTGCTGACGGGTCTTACGCTGCACGATCTCTCGATCACCGACAGCGCAGGCAGTCCCTTCATTGTGGCCGGCGAACTGCACGCCGATTACGGCCTGCGGGCGCTCATCAGCCGACGCATTGCGTTGCGCAATGTGCGACTGGTTGACGCGCACATTGTGATCGAGCGCCCGACGGGCGGCGTGTGGAACTACGACCGCATCTTCCCCACGGATTCGGAGACGCCCACGGACAGCGCGCCCGGCTTTGGTGATTGGATCGTGCTGAACGATGTCACGGTGCAGCGCTCTCGCCTCACTGTACGGATACCCTGGACCCCGGACGACGGGCTGCGAGGTGCCGCGCGGGACAGCGCCATCGCCGTCGCACTCGCGGGGAAGGAGCGGGCGGTCGTCGCGCGTGCCACCACCGGCGGCGGCTGGCAGGCCACGCAAGACTTTCTGGACATCAACGGACGTCTGCCCTTGGTGCGCATCGCGCATCCCGAGTTTACAACACGACTGATCCGCACCGACTCGCTCAGCATGCGGGCGCTGCCGTTTGCGCCCCCCGGCGCGGACGTGCGCCAGCTCTCCGGGGCGTTCGAACTCAATACCGATTCGGTGTGGTTCCAGAATGTCACACTCACACTACCGGCGTCGCGGGCGCAGCTGAGCGGTCGATACGTGATCGAGAATGGCGATCTATCGCTCCGTACCATCGGCGCGCCAATCGCATTGTCCGATATTCGCTTTCTGTATCCGGCCCTTCCAGACAGTGGCGAAGGCCGCATCGATCTCTCGCTCGACTGGACCGGCGATGTGCAGCGCTACAAGGCGCGAGATCTTGACCTTTCCGCGCTCGGGGGGCGCGTGCGCGGCACCCTTGGCATCACGGTTGGCGATACCCTTCGCTTTGCGGACACGGCACTTGAGTTCGTCACGCTTCCCACCTCGCTCATCGAGCGCCTTTCACCAGCGCTCGACCTACCGCGATCAGGCACCATCAGCGGTCGCGCGTCGCTCGACGGCACCGCGACCGCGATGACCGTGGATGGTGACATCATCTTTGATGATGAACGCTCGGGACGAAGCCGTGTGTATGCGTTTGGTGAGCTTGGCGCAGCAAACGGCGTCTTCTCGGCGCGCAATCTTCGCGTGACGTTGGCACCGCTCCAAGTCGACCTGGCTCGCATCGCGATGTCGACTTTGCCGGTGGGCGGCACGCTCACCGGCAGCACGACGCTCAACGGACAGACCGACCGGCGGCTCGATGCGCGCAGCATCGTGCTCACGCACCTCGACCGGGGTGAGCGATCCCGCGTGGTGGGTAAGGCCGCGTTCCGAATGGCTTCGACCTCCTCGCCGACCTGGCTTGATGCGCAGCTCACGGCGCGTCCGCTCTCGCTGGTGACCGTCGGGCGCTTCGCTCCAGCGGCGGGGCTTCGCGGGGCCGTGGCAGGGCCACTGCGCGCCATCGGACCGCTCAGCGCACTCGTCATCAACACGACGCTGCGCACGTCGGACGGAGGCGGTGTGAGCGCGAGCGGACAGCTGGATCTGGCCAGCGCCGAGCTTGGCTATTCCCTCAACGTCGCCACCCAGCTCTTCAACGCCAACGAATTGCTCGAGCAGGCTCCACGCACGTCGTTCAGCGCCGAGATGCAGGCGCGCGGTCGCGGCGTCGACCCGGCAACGATGCGCGGCGAGTTTGCGGTGGACGCGGTGGCCTCGCGCGTCGATACGGTCGCACTCGACTCGCTTCGACTGCGCCTCCGCATCTCTAGCGGCCTGGCGACTTTGGACACGCTGACCCTGAACGCGCCCGGTGTCGCGGCGGATGCCACGGGAACGTTTGGACTCTCACGCACGTCCACCGGAGATCTTCGCTACGCGGCGCGGGTTGACTCCTTGGCCCGTTTGTCCCGGTATTTCCCCCGCGACACGACCGAGGTATTCCCACGGCCACTTTCCACCGCCGAGCGCCTGCGCCGCGCCCGAATGGATTCGTCCCGGGTGGCGATGCAGCTCGCCGTCGCGCGCGCCGCCGGCGTTGAACGGCCGGCCTCGCCGGTCGTGATCGACTCGTTGCCCAATCAGCGTCGGGACACGCTCGCGGGATCGCTGTCGGCATCCGGTCGGGTGACCGGCGGGCTGAACGGCTTCGATCTCACCGGCATGCTCGAGGGGTTGGGAATCGTGGCGATGGGAAGCCGCGTGCAGCGCTTACAGTCGGAGTACACGTGGCAAGGCGCCCTCACCGACAGCGCGCACATCCGACTCCGGGCCAATGCCGATACGGTCGTCGCGGCCGGATTCTCGCTCGACAGCGTGGTGGTCCGGGGCGACTACCAAGCTCCGGGAGGGAATGCACAGGTCGCGGTGTTTCAAAGTAGCGATCGGGACTACACGCTCAATGCACTCTACGCCATTCGTCCCGATCAGCGCGAGATCACCTTCAACGACCTGCGGTTGCGCTTCGATACGACGCGCTGGAGTGCGGCGGCGCCCGGCACGATCCGGTGGGGCCAGCCGGGTATTGAGATCGACAGCCTTGATCTCCGCAGCAACACGAACGGTCGGGTGTTCGCGAATGGCATCGTGCCTACCGACGGCATCGCTGATCTACGCCTCATCGTGCAGAACTTCCAGGTTGGCGATCTGCTCGGACTCGTGCAGAGTGATCTCGAAGCAAACGGCGTCATCGGTATCGATACCCGCATCACGGGGTCGGGGCGCAGTCCGCGCATCGTGGGCACAGCCAGTATTGCGCGCGGCACCTATCGAGGCACGCCAGTGCCCGACCTGCGGAGCAGCTACGATTATGCCGATCGTGTTGCGCAGATCGATGCGCAGCTGACCGATTCAGTGCGGGGCGACCTCCGGCCTCTGGCAACCGCGACTGCGCGACTGCCGCTTGATCTGGCATTTAGCGGCGTGGAAGGGACACGCATGCTCGAGGGTGCGGCTACCGGCGAGCTTCGCGCCGACAGCCTGCCGCTCGATCTGCTATCACGCGTAACCGACGCGGTCGCGAACGTGCGCGGGGACGTGAACGGCCAGGCACAGCTGCGTGGGACGCTGCGCGAGCCCGACTTCACGGGTGCTTTGGCACTCCGCAACGGCCGTACCGACGTCGTCGCGCTCGGCATCACACTCGACCGCATGCAAGGGTCGCTGAGGCTGGACGGCGACAGCGTCGTGATCGACTCGCTGACGGCCGATAGTCACGGCCGCATCGCGGTGTCCGGTGGCATCGGTGTCAAGGACGTGGCCTCGCCGAGCTTCGACCTGCGCATGAGGGCAGAGCGCGCGCGCATTCTGGACAACGAGCAAGGGCGTGCCAGCGCCGATGCCGACGTCACCATGCACGGGCCGTTCAATGATGTATTCGTGCAAGGTCGCGCGCGCATCCGTGAAGGCGTGTTCTACATACCGAAACCGGATAACAGCGAAGTCATCAATGCCGGCGATCCAGCGGTGTTCGCGGTCATCGACACCAACGACGTCCGTCAACGTGATCTCGTGCTCGCACCGTCGCCGCTTCTGGCGAACATGCGCATGGACCTTGGGTTGACGGTGGATCGCGATACCTGGGTTCGCTCGCAAGAAGCGAACATCGAGATCTACAGCGAAGACGATCTTCGCATCACGGTTGACCGACGCCGGCAGGCGCTGGCGCTCGACGGCATCGTCAATACCGACCGCGGCGAGTACGAATTTCTCAGCAAGCGCTTCCAGGTGAAGCGCGGCGCTGTGCAGTTCATCGGCACGCAGGACATCAATCCACTACTGCAGATCACGGCGGAATATCAGGTGCAGCAACCGTCGCAACAGGCGATCGATATTCGTGTGCTCATCGGCGGTACGCTGCTCTCGCCGCGGCTCTCGCTGGAGAGCGACGCCCAGCCGCCGATCTCGCAGAGCGACCTGCTCAGCTACCTCGCCTTCGGCAGCGAGTCCGGGTCACTCCTGCAGTTTGGCGGCTCCAGTTTGTCTGGCGGGTCCAGCGGCGGAGGACTGGTCGGCACCAGCGCCGCACTGGCCACTCGTCAGCTGACCGGCGTCGCACTCGGCACCATTGTCGGCGAACTGGAGGGACAGGCGGCGCGCTCGCTCGGTGCAGACGTGTTCAACATCACACCGTCCAATATTCCGACGGAACTCGCGAGCGGAAATTTCGGCGCACTCACGACCTTCCTGAAAGGCACGCAACTCGAGTTCGGCAAGTACCTCACGACGCGCACGTTCGTCGGGTTGCAGTTGCAAGCGACGACGACACCTGGCTTTCGTGTGCAACACCAACTCAGCCGCAATCCCGGACTCTCCGTAGAGTCGACGTTTCAGCCGCGCTTCTTTCTGCCAGAGCCGTCGCTCTCCACGCAAGAGATTACGAAAGCGAATGCGTTCGGTCTTTTTCTGGTGCGTCGCTGGCGCTTTTAAACATCTGGATTGCGCTCGATATGCGCGTAGCGCACAAATGTGCACACGCGTGGCACTGTTGCTGCACCGGGGAGTTGTCACACGCCGCCCGGAGAATCACACATGCAGCACGACGATGTAGAAGTTCGACTGGATCGACAGAGGGAAGGGACGGCGCCGCTCATCGATGGGCGCATCGACGACCGGCACGAGGCACCGCTCGGGGCGCTGCTCAAGCAGCTTACGGGCGACACCGCGGAATTACTGCGGCAGGAGTTGGAGTTGGCAAAGTCTGAGCTCCGTGAAACCGGCACGCGACTCGTGCGCGACGCGACGAAGGTCGGGGTCGCAACTGGGCTGGCAATGATGGGCGGACTGGCGCTCACGACGTCGTTGATCGTCGGACTCGGCGTCGCACTCAACGGCAACTACTGGCTGTCGGCGCTCATCGTCGGCGTGGTTGCCTTCGGTGTCGGCTACGCCATGGTGAAGAGCGCGATGCGGGATCTCACCGCCCCCGGACTGGCGCCGAAGGAGACGATCGCCTCGCTCAAAGCAGACCAGCACTGGGCGAAGGGCGAAATGCGCGACCTGAAGCATGAACTCACCGATGAGACTGTTCCCCCACACGTTCGACGCTAAGGAGGTACCATGTCCGAGCATGATATGAATTTTTCGAGTAACGAGGCTGCGAGTGGTGCGAGCAACGCGGATGCCGTGAACACCGCACCGAAGGCGATAGCGCAGAAGCTCGGCGCACAGACTCGCAGAGTCGTCGCTGACGTACAGCAGAACGCCACGCAACAGGTTCAGACCGGCATCGACGGCGGCATGCAGCGCGCCGCCGGAGCGCTCAAAGGCGTCGCCGATTCGCTGACGAACGGCAGCGCCATCGATGATGTCGGCGCTGGCCGGTACGTGCGTCAGGCCGGCGAACAGGTTCGTCGCGCCGCCGAGTATCTGGAGAAGTCGGATGTCAAGCAGCTTGCCCGCGATACGGAATCGTTCGCGCGCAGGCAGCCCGCGGCGTTTCTCGGTGGTGCCTTTGTACTCGGCGTAGTTGCCGCGCGGCTCTTCAAGAGTTCACAGCGCGCTGACGGACAATCCGACGAAGGATTCAGCGCCTCCCGCACGCCCGAGCCGTTTCCGATCGTAGCCGGGGACGCTGAGTTTACCTCCGATCGCGGACCCGAGCGTGGTGGATGGTACGCCGCAGAGACGCCGATGGACAGCTATCGGGAGCCGCTTCCGCCGAGCCGTGGAGAGCGGCCATGACGTCGGCCGACATGATGACGGGCGACGAGGAGTCGCGCGAAGTTCGTCGCGACCTGAAAAGCGAGTCGTCGAGCGACACGCAGACCATGCGTGAGGAGATTGCGTCAACGCGCATGCGCATGAGCGACACCCTTGATGAGATCGGCGAGCGCCTCAATCCGCAGACGATCAAGGACAACGTGAAGGATTCCATCAGAGAAGCCACCATCGGGAGGGTCAACGACATGGCACGAAATGCGACGGACAGCATCCAACGAAGCACCAGCGGCATCGCCAACGTGGTGCGTGACAACCCGATTCCGGCGGCCATGATCGCCATCGGCCTTGGCTGGATGTTCTTCAACGGAGGAAAGTCCGACGATGCGAGTCGCGCTCCACACGCGATGGCCTCACGCGGGCAGGACAACCCGACGGGCGTGAGCGCCGGTATCAAGAACACCGCCAGCGATGTGGCAGCGAGCGTCAAGGACAAGACGGGGGAGCTGGCCGACAGCGTGAAGGAGCGCGCGCAGCATCTTGCGTCGACGGTGGCCGAAACAACTCGACGCGGGCAGGGACGGGTCGAAGAGACCTACCGCGCGAATCCGCTGGCCCTGGGCGCGGTGGCCGTGGCCGCCGGCCTCGCCGTCGGTCTCGCTGCACCCGCCACGGATCGCGAGCGCCGAATGCTGGGCGGAGAAATGCCAACGTTCATGTAAGGCGGAAAGTGCAAACGGAGGGGTGACGAACTGGAGCGCATCAGCGATTCTTCTTCCATGCTCCTCAGTCAGCCATCCGTGCCGCAACTCGCTGCGATCGCCGCCATCTCCGCCGTGGGTAGCGCCGTGAACTCCATCGCGGGCGGCGGCACGTTGCTCACCTTTCCCGCGCTGCTGGCGTTGGGGGTGCCGCCGGTGTCGGCCAACGCCACGAGCACCCTCGCGCTTTGGCCCGGCTCACTGGCGAGCATGTGGGGCTATCGACGCGAGCTGGTGGGGGCCGAGCGCTGGGCGCTGCGGCTCGCGATCCCGAGCATTCTGGGCGGCGGTATCGGCGCGGCGCTGTTGCTGGCCACCACCGACGAGCAGTTTCGCGCGTTGGTGCCGTGGCTGGTATTTGGCGCGACGGTGTTGTTCGCCGTGCAGGGGCCCGTCATGAAGCGGCTACGTGCGCGCGCGAGCGCGACACCGACGGGAGTGATCGCACGCCCAATCAATCCGACCACCGGCATGCTCATCGCGCAATTCGCGGTCGGTATCTACGGCGGGTACTTCGGCGCCGGCGCCGGCATCGTGATGCTGGCGGTGTTCGGTTTGATGGGGCTCACGAACATCCACCAGATGAACGGCCTCAAGAACTTCAATGGCATTTGCTTTAACGGCATCGCCGCGATCACCTTCGCCATCATGGGGCAGGTGAACTGGCCGATCGGTGTGGTGATGGCCGTGGGCTCGAGCGCGGGTGGCTACCTGATGTCGGGCCTCGCGCAGAAGGTGCCGCAGGCCTGGGTGCGCAATGCCGTGACGGCCATCGGTTTCGCCAGCGCGATCTGGCTCTTCGCCTCGAAGAGCTGAGATCGCGCCGGCGACGCCGACGCCCGCGCCAACGCACGCTACTTCACGGAAATCTGCTTGATCATGCCGTGGGCGAGATGCGGCTTCCCGTCTTTCATGTCGGGCGTGAAGCACATGAAGGCGAACTCGCCCTTCGGCACATCGACCTGCAGATAGACCACATCACCCGGCACGATGTCGGTGATGCCGCCCATCGGCTTGCCCGGCGGTGCGCCCACCGGATTCTCGGCGAACTTCGCCATGTCCATCGGTGTCTTGCCCGGCATCAGCTGCGCCATGAAGAACTCGTGCGGTTGCTTCCCCGTATTGCGCACGGCGATCACATGCTTGCCCGGCGCCAGCGGCTTCGAGAAGGCGAGGTCGTAGTCAGACAGCGTGAGCGTGATGTCGGCCACCGGTGCGGCGGCTTTCCGCGCCGTGGGTGTGACCGTGAGCGCTTTCATCATGCCCTTCATGACGTGCGGCGGTCCACCCGGGCTCGGGATCACGCACAGTGCAACGTAGTCGCCCGCTTCGAGGTTGCTGGTGAAGACCGTTTCATCGCCCGGCGCCGGAGCGTTCGGTCCGCCGACCGGCTTCATCCACTTCGGCGGCGGTCCACCGGCTTTGAAGAAGGCGAGCACATCGTCGGGCTTCTTGCCCTTCTCGACCTTCACGAGATAGACGTGGTGCAGTTCCTTGCCCTTGTTCGAGAAGCGAATCGTCGTGAGTCCGGCCGGCACAGTCGCCGGCATGTCGAACGCGTAGTCCGACGCGACCACGGAAATGACATTGGCACCAGGCAGCGACGCAAAGCGGGCGGCGAAGCGCGACGCGGTTGCGGGCTTCGCGGCGGGCTGCGCGCCGAGCAGCGCGGCAGACATGACCGACGCGGCCGCCGCCAGCATGCCGGGCGTACGACGATTCATAAGCGAACGTTTCTGCATGATGACTCCTGATACGAATTTCTGAGGGTGGTGGATTGGCACTGCGGTACACACGATGGTGAAGAGTCGTACGGCCGGCTCCCGGATCCGGGTTTCAAGCGAAGAGGTTGACCTCGACAGGCTGCACGATGTCCACCGTCTCCACGCGCAGCGTGAGTGACGAGACGGTGATGCGCGGGATACGACGCAACTGACGGTGTCCGATGGTGGTACCGCTCGCCAACAGCTGCGGGCGACTGCCGGTCGTGGACACGCTCCACGACGACACGCGCTGTCCCTGCGAGATGGGCTCACGCATATCAAGCAGCGAGACCGATTGCGGCGCGCGCAATTGAATCGTGCGAACGCCGGCGCGGGCGCCGTCCGTGCGCCATGCGCTGTGGCGCACCGAGAGCGGGTGCGCGAACAGCGACGCGAGCGACGCACGCATGGCGGCCAGTCGCGCGACATCCACGTCGTGCACCAGTCCATCGCGCGTGGGAGGCACGTTCAACAACAGCTTGGAGTTCCGGCCGACGCTCGTGAAGTAGAGCTGCACGAGATCCTCGACACTCTTCACCGTGGCGTCCTCGGCCGGATGATAGAACCAGCCTGGCCGGATGGACACATCAGTTTCGCTCGGTCGCCACACCGACCCATCGGGATGCCCGTGCTGCAACGATGCGATCACATCATCGCCGCTCGCCCCGATATACGGCACCGACTCCGGCCGGATCGTGCTCCAATGCGTTTCACCCGCGACGCCGCGCTCGTTGCCGATCCATCGCACATCGGGGCCGGCATCGGAGAACATGATCGCGCCAGGTTGCAGCTTGCGCACCAGCGCCCACGTGCGCGGCCAGTCATACGACTGGCGTTTGCCGTTCGGCCCTTCGCCGTTCGCGCCATCAAACCACACTTCGTGCAACGCACCGTAGCGCGTGAGCAGTTCGGTGAGCTGCGCCATGTACACATTGTTGTAGCGCGCGGAATCGCCGTAGGCGGGATGGTTGCGATCCCACGGCGAGCAGTACAGTCCGGGCTTCACGCCTTCGATGCGGCAGGCATCGACGAACTCGCGCACCACATCGCCGGAACCACTTCGCCACGGGCTCGACGCGACCGAGTGCGTCGTGGTGGCCGTCGGCCACAAACAGAAACCGTCGTGATGCTTGGCGGTGAGCACCATCGACTTTGCGCCCGCCGCCTTCGCCGCGCGCACCCACTGCCGCGCATCCAGTCGCGTGGGATTGAAGATCGACGGCGATTCGGTGCCATCACCCCACTCGCGGTCGGTGAACGTATTCACGCCGAAGTGCACGAAGACGGCGAACTCGTCGCGCTGCCACGCGAGTTGCGGCGGCGTAGGACGCGGTCGCGACTGGAGGCCGAGCGAGGGCACCGCACCGAGGCGACCGATCGCCGCAGCGGCCGTGAGCTGGGTCAGAAAGTGTCGACGACTGAGAGACATGTCTGCGCGAGAAAAGAGTCGAACTACTCGCGCAAAACATGCGGCGGTCAGTGCCCTGGCGCGAGCACGTCGGCGCGCGGCGCGACCCAAGGTGGAATCCACTTCCCGGTCAGCGGGCAGCCGGTTCCCGGCGCCACCGACAGCCCGGCAAATCCGCCTCCACCGATGCCGAACCTCGCGTCGGCCACGACGGCCGTGCCGCTGGCGTCGAGCGACCACACTGGGGTCCGCATGAACCGCATGGCGGCCGCGAATTCGCAGCGCGTGGCCGCCAGCGCCACGAACTCGGCGCGCGGCACCGCCCACGTCTCCCCCCACGCCACCGCGGGCGAGGAGGCAAAGGAAACCGAGCGGGAGACACCCGGCAGCGAGCCCAGTGTGTTCCGCGAACTCCCGGTGCCGGCCGCCATGCACCCCGCCGCGTTCAACCCTGAGTTCCACGGCGCCACGGTCGCTGTCGTCACGCGGTACTCTGTACTCGTGGACGTAACGACCATAGCCGAGAAGCAGCGCGGGTCGGCCGCCGCCGGCGTGAGTACCACATCACGCAGTGAGCCACCGTTCACCAGCTCCGTCACCACGGCGCGCGCCTGGACCGACGACAGGAAGAACAAGGTCGTGACCACGACCCACGCCGCGATCCCCGTGAAGGGGCGTGCCGCCGGGGACACCGCACGCTGCAGGGCCATCCCGACGAACGCCATGATCGTGACGCCCAAGGCGACGGGGGGCGAGACTTGTCCGGCAAACCAGCAAAGCGCGAGGATCGCCACCAACGCCAGCAGCAACAGCACACGTCCGACAATGCGGCGCGGCCCCCACACGAGGGGTGGGATCGCCACGACCATCAACCATGGCTCCACGATGAACACCGCGTCGCCGTAGAACCAGCGATTGTCGAACGGCCAGAACGGATGCACACCGTAGCTATTCGTGAAGTCGAGTGCCAAGTGCGACAGCGTGCCGACGATTGCCAGCACCAGGAGCGCCCGCGCGCCAACCCTCGAGACAATCGCCGACGAGGCATCCGCCCGCTCGCGCCCCTTGAGGCCATGCTGCCACCACCAGCGCGTGATCCACCACAGCACCACCGCGCTCACCAGGGCCCAGACCACCGTGTGGGTGTGCCCTCGGTGATGCAGCAGGTAGCCGAGCTTCCCCATCGCCACCATCGGACCCGAGTACACCAGGTCCGCGTCGGGGAACTCCGCCGCCGCGATGCCCAGCACCACGGCGGCCCGACGGAATTGGGCGAGTGACGGTGCCTCCGCCCCCGAGGAGGAGGCGCGCCCGATGCGACGCTGTACAGACGAGACGGTGGCATCGGCCATGAGCAGGCCGGCCAGAGCGTGTGTGACGTTATCCACGCGTGGTACTTGAGCGCTCGCCTGCTGGCTGTCAACCGACCGCCAGGACGTTCAGCGAAGACGTGTGGGGCGGTACACGGTGACCTTCGACCCTTCGGCCACGAACATCGAGCGCGGCGGCACCGACAGCGGCGCCTCGAACGCCGGGCCGTACAAGCCGCGTACATCGGCATCGAACGAGGGGGCCGACGCCTGCCAGACCCGCCACGAGGGATGCGCGACCTGATACTCCACGGTACTGCCATCCCGCTGCGGCGTGTAGCCCCAATAATGCTCGGCGATGAACTCGGGCTCCGAGCCGGGCACCAACGGCGCCGGCTCGCCAACAGCCGTGACGCTGACCTGCTGATGCTGCGCGTTACCGAACCAGCCGTACATCAGCCGGCCGGGGGACGACATGAGCGCGGGCGGCACTCGGCTGTGCATCGGCAACGCAGAGTAGGGCTCGTTGTAGAACAGCCGCGCCGTGTAGGCGATCGCTGCCCGCGGTACGAGTTCGCGCACGAATACCACGCCGCGGCGGGCCGCGCCATCAGGCATCAAGCGCTTCACGTAGAAGCGCAGATTGACTTCGTCGAAATCGCGGTGAAACGGCACCGGTACGCCCAGCACGCGCGTGTCGAGAAAGCGGAAGCCGACGATGCTCGCCAGGGCGCGCCCCTCGAATAGATCGAGCACCGTGTGCCTCGGCACAAGCGGCTCGAGCACGGCCGACGGGATCTCGTAGTTCAGCATCACGAGATAGCGCCATTCGGCGGTCAGAAACGGTCGGCGGGCGACTTGATCAGGTGTGGTCACACCAGATCAACCCGCCCGCCGTGTCTGCGTTCCCGCCGACGCTCACCCACGAGCTACATCGCCGTCTTCACCGCGTTGCCAAGGGTGAAGCGCGCCAGCCATTCATACTCACGCTTCATGCGGTCCATCTGATGATAGTACTCCGTGAAGCCGTGTCCCTCGCGCGGATAGAACACCAGCTCAGTAGTCTTGCCGCGATCCTTGAGCGCGCGATAGAACTCCATCGGCTGACCGATCGGCACGCGCTCGTCGTTGCCGCCATGCAGAATCAGCAGTGGCGTGGTGACGTTGTTGCTGTAGCTGATGCCCGAGCGCTCGAGATACTTCCGGATGTTGGCGTTCACGATCGACCCGTCGTACTGGGGATCGCCGAAGAAGGTATTGATGTACCCCGGAATGTCCGTCGTGCCCGCCATCGACAGCAGCGACGGCAGTCCGGCGCCCATCATCGCGGCCTTGAAGCGTCCGGTCTGCGATACTACCCACGACGTCATATAGCCGCCGTAGCTCCAGCCTTCGAACGCCATGCGCGTGGAATCGGCGATGCCGCGCTTGATGAGCTCATCAACGCCGGTCATGATGTCGCGATAGTCGCCACCGCCCCAGTCACCGGTGTTGGCGTGCATCCACCATTCGCCGTACCCGGTCGAGCCACGCGGATTCGGATAGAGCACCGCCCACCCGCGCGCGGCGTACGTCTGCCCGGGGCTGGTGCCGCCCTTGAATCCGTTGGTGTGTGCCCCGGTCGGACCGCCGTGCGCCGACACGACCAGCGGCACGCGCGCGCCCTCGCGGTAGCCCACCGGCAACAGCAGCACGCCTTCCACCTCACGGCCGTCCTTCGACTTCCAGCTGATGACGCGCGACGCCCCGAGGGTGCGCTCGCCGAGCCAGGCATTCGTGGTGGTGATGCGCGTGGGCGTTCCACTGCCGCTCTGCACGTACACTTCGCCCGGCATGTCGGGCGAATCGAGTACCATCGCCAGCTTCGATCCGTCGCTGTTCGCCGAGAGCCCTTGCACGAGCACGTCCTTCGTGCGCTTGCTGTAGCTCTTGCTGGCGAGGTCGTACGCGTACAGTGAGTTCCACACGCGATCGCTGGCGGTGAACCACAGCTGCTTGCCATCGGGCGACCAGCGGAGCGCGCCCGGACTCACATCGAAATCGGCGCGGGCGTGGTTGGTAAGCGCGCGCGTGGCGATGTCGAACGTGACCACGCGCGCGTTCCGCAGCGTGCGCGGCATGATGCCGTCCTTGTGTGGCGCCATCTCGTGCGGCAGCATTGTGAATGCCAGCATCTTGCCATCGGGCGAGAACTGCGGTGCCGTTTCCGCGTCGTTGGTCGTCGTGATCGCGTCGAGGGCGAGCGAGGCCACGTCCACCACATACGCGTTACCGCGTTCGTCGCGGATCATCGGCGTGGGCGATGCACGGAAGCCCAATTTCTTGCCGTCGGGCGACCAGTTGGGCACGCCGCTCACCGTGTACGCCCCGGACGTGACCTTGCTCGCCTTGCCCGACGCCACGTCGACCACCCAGATGTGGTTCAAGCGGAAATCATCTTCGTACACCTTGGGGTCGTCGCGCCGGCGAAGCTTCGCTTCGTGATCGCGCGTGAGCGTATCGGTGGTCACGATGGCGATGCGCGAGCCATCCGGCGACCACACGTACGACGACACACCGTCACGTACCGTGGTGAGTTGCCGTGACTCGCCGCCGTCGGCCGGCAGCAGCCAGATCTGCGGCTTTGGTGCATCGTCGCTGGTCCCAGTGCCACGCGCGGCCACGAACGAAATCGTGCGACCATCGGGAGACCACTGCGCCTGGGATTCCCCGCGCTCGCCGAACGTGAGCTGACGCGGCGCGCCGCCGGCGGCCGACACCATAAACACGTGCGAGCGACGTTCGTGACGATCGCCAAGCGCCGTGTCACCCTTCGCGTTCGGATGCTCCCACGCGCTGATCGCGTAGAGCACCCGCGCGCCGTCGGGCGCCATCGCCACGCCGCCCACCGACTTGAGGCGCATGATGTCGCTCTCGTCGAGTCCCTTCGACTGTGCACGCGCGAGCGACGGAACGAGCGATGGCGCGGCGACGAACGCCGCCGCGAGCACCGCAGACGAACAGAAACGACGCGACATGGCGGCCTCTTACTTGAAGATGTTCAGCAAATTGGTGACGAAACCGCTGTGCTCGGCCTGTGCCTTCTCGAGAATCTCGAGTTCGCCCTTATCGAGCCAGAGGCCTTCGCAAGTCGGGCAGGTATCGACGATGACATGATGCGTTTCGCGCGACACGAGCGGCGTGCCGTCGCGCGGGCACTTGTTGCGCTCGGCGGCCACCTGTGCGGCGCGCTCGACGTCGGCCTTGGCGCGCATCTCCTTGCGCAGGTCGGCGTCGATCCGGGCAAAGTATTCGTCTTCGTTGCGACTGGGCGTGTGCTCGATGGCCATGGCTCTACTGGTGCGTGAGGGGAACGGGCGTGATACGCTAAGAAACGCGTCGGCTACGGCTGAGCGCAAGTCGCTAGGTCCGCCCGGGCGCCAGGAGGTGCTGAGTCGGGAAAACGCAAATGCCGATCGACAGTATCATCGATCGGCAGGTGCCGCGTGGCCGGTGGGGTACTCGCGCTTCGAGATGCGCAACGTGGTCCATCGGGCGCACGCCCTGTACGACTCGGCTACGCGGCGACGTTCGCGCGCGCGTAGGGGATGATGTCGAGTCGTTCGAACGGGATCTCCTCGCCCGACTGCTCGTCGAGGCCGAACGTTTCCGGCGAGGAAGCCAGTCGTTCCAGCGCCGCGTCGATTTCGGCGATCTCGGCCGAGCGCCGAGTGGAGACGGAGGCTTCGAGCGCTTCGTTGGCGGCGTCGGTCCCAAGGTCGGCCGGATGCGTCGGGAATTTGGAAAGGTCGCCGGCGAGATCCTGGCTGTCTTCGGACGATTCCTCGCCCACGAAGTCCTGAAGCTGCTCGAGAAGGCGGGTGCGCTCCTCGTGGAGGCGCTTCTCGAGGTGCTGCAGCTGCGATGCGGTCAGTGGCATGGAAACTCCGAATCCGAGGGAAGGTCATCGTGACGGGCTGAAGAGCAGCCCGGCGCGGTGAGCGAAGCGGCTCAACTGCATGGATCGATCCAGCCGCTCGGGCACGCCGTCGCCGACACCACCGGATGCTGCGCGAGGCGCTAAGTTCCCTCTGGGGATGGCGGCGGACGTCGCACCTGCCCTGCCCCATTTCCCGAAGAGGAGCCGCTCGATGCCCGATCAGAGTTCGTTTACCGCCGAGCACCGCTCGTTCGAATGGGAACTCGTCCTCAAGTACGAGGACCTCTCGCTTCCCGCGTCGGAGTGGAACGAAGCCACGCTCGCCGTTGTCGCCGGGTGGTACGCGAAGAATCTGCCCAGCGAGCAGGCCGAGGCGCGCTACGAGAAGTCGTATCACCGCAACCGCCGTCGGCTGTCGAACCGTCTGGATCCCGCGTCGGTGGACACGGCCGCGATCGAGAAGCTCGATGGTGTCTGGGAGTCATTGTTGACGCGAGTGCTGCAGGCGAAGAAGTAGCGCCTCGCGGCGAGTCTCTCCGTGTGACGGTTCGGGCCAGATCGCGCGGGCATTCGTGTTGGCCCCTTGCCCCACCGGCGCACCGCATCAATGCTGCACTATTCCAGACGCACGCGAGTCGTCGATTGGGACTACACTGCACCGTGGGCAATGACTGTTCCTGAGATTCCGTCCGATGGCCCGAGTACCTCCGACCCGCTCGATGCCGAGCGTACGGCGCGCACCTGCGCGGCGCACGTCTTGGCGTGGGTCCGCGGGGTTGGGCCAGTGCCCGCACCGCACAGCGTGTCGCGACTGGCGCATGACGCGATACAATCGCTGCGTGCGGAGCGTGAATTGGCGCTGGCGTATCGACGCCATCGCACGCCGGCGGTGAAGACACCAACAATGCCGAGTGGTATCCTGGCGGCGCTGCTCGATCCCATGCTGATCGATTTGCGATACCATGACGTGGTGCAGCTCCATCGTACACCGACGCAGTACTTCGTGGCCTTCGACCCGGCCACCGACGAGCTCCTCTCCTGGGAATCGGGCGATCCCAGTCGGGTGAAGCGATGGGGGCCGGCCGCGTGTCGCGGCGACGTACAGATGGCGTCGTTGCTCCGCGCTGGGCGTGAGGCGCGCTATCCGTGGGTGTATCCGGATGCGGCGGCGATGGACGTCGTGCCACCGCTCTCGGCGGATTCGAACTAGCCCTCGATTGACTGATCGGCTGCCGAGAGACGATCTCGCAGCACACCTTGCACGGCCTCACGGAGTTGGAGCGGCGCGAATGGCTTCTCGATGTGCAGGTTGCTCGAATTCGAGAGAAACGCCTGTGCGCTGGCCGTGAACGCGCCCCCCGTCAGGAATATCAAGCGGTGTGCCTGGTCTGGCAGCGTACGCAACAGCTCCGCGTGCAGCTCGCCCCCCGTCATCTCGGGCATCATGATATCGCAGAGAATGACGTCGAACCGATCACCCGCTTGCAGTAGCGCCAGCGCCTCGCGTGCGGCGGTCACGCCGATCACGTTATGCGCGCCCCCGAGGGTGCGCACGATACTGCGCACGATGAGCTCTTCGTCGTCCACGATCAATATGCGCGCGCGCGCGCTGCGTTCGTTCGCCTGAATAGGCATTGGTGGAACGACGGACGCCATCGTCGCAATCGGCAGGGAAACGGAGAACGTCGTGCCTGTTCCCAGCTCGCTTCGTACGGACAGTGTACCGCCGAAGTCGGTGACGATCCGCTGGCAGATGGCGAGACCCAGTCCAGTGCCAAGCCCCACATCCTTCGTGGTGAAGAATGGATCGAAGATGCGGTTGAGATTCTCGGGCGGTATTCCAGCGCCGGTGTCGCCCACGTCGACGACCACGCGCTGCTGAGCATCATCGTAGCGGGTCGAGAGGCTGATGAGATTCTGCTTCGCGTGACCTTCGGAGAGCGCCTGCGCCGCATTGACCACGAGATTCAGAAAGACCTGACCAAGTCGGGCCTCGCTCGCATCGACCAGCGGCACCGTGCTGTATTCGCGTACGAGTCGCGCACGATGTCGAATCTCGTTCCACGCCATGCGGACAGTCGAGTCCAAGACGCCGTTGATGTCGACCGCGCAGCGTGCTTCATCCGGCTTGGCGCGCGAGAAGAGTTTGAGGTCACGCACGATGATCCGAACGCGTTCGGCCGCCTCGCGCGCATCGTTGAGCGGCTCCCACAGATTGGATTGCAGCCACGCCGCACCGTCTCCGCTGGCTATGGATCGGTCAGAGGCGTGCTCGAGGCGCTCCGCGATAAAGTCCAGGTTCGCCGTGACGGCGGCCAGTGGGTTGTTGATCTCATGGGCGACGCCTGCGGCCAGCGTCCCGACCGACGCCATGCGATCGCTGACGACGAGCTGCGCCTCGGCCGTCCGCAGCGAGTCTTCGGCCTGCCGCCGGCGTGTGCGATCCGACATCATGGCGAGCATGCCCACGTGCTCACCATTCGTGTCCCGAACGGCACTGCACTTGAGTTCGACGTAGAGCTCTGATCCATCCCTTCGAAGAATGGTGACCTCACTCGCCCCCTCGGCATCGTGCTCGGCGCTTCCGATGCGATGCATCGCCTGCGCGTGGGAGAGCTCCGGCAGCAACTGCAGTAACGACCGTCCGATCAGTTCAGCCGTCGTATACCCGAGCATTTCTGCGACGCGTGGGTTGGCGAACGTGAGGGTTGCGTCCAACGTTACGGTGATGATGCCTTCGTTCGTTGTCTCGACTATCCGACGATATCTCGCTTCGCTTTCACGCAGCGCGTCCTGCGCCTCCGCGAGCAAGACGGGCGTGCGGCTGCTGCTATCGACCACGGCATCGACCTGACCGGAAACCAACGCCGTAATAGTCGCGTTTGCTTCGGCGAGTCGTTGCCGGAGCGTTCGTACGTCAATCATGGCGACGTGGCCGGTTGCCGAGCGCGAGCAGCACTTGCTCGGTGTCACTCAGATTGCCGATGATGCGTTCGGTCGGTCGTGGCTGCAGCTTCAGGAGCGTCGGCGTGACGACGATGCCGTCGGCAGCGGCCTGTTCGGGCGATTCGAGGAGATCCACGATCTCGAGCTTATAGGCGTCGGCGAAGTGGGCCTCGCAGATGGCCGTGGCGTTGGCGATCGCTCGCACCGAGTTCGGCGCGCGGCCGGCGACATACAGTCGAAGGTGCATGCGGACGGCATTGGATTCGGAGCGGGCCATCCTACGGCGCCTTTCGGCCGAGGGAAGTGCGCCGAGGCTTCGGTGCGGCCTTCGGTGATGCGCCCGGCTTGGCCAGCATAGCCTCGGCATCCGCGTGCCGCATTTCGAGCAGCGCCGTGCGATCGGTGTCGAGCAGTTCCGAGGCTTCCCTCATCGTGCGAGCCAACAGCTCGAGCTCCGCGCCTCGCGCTTCCGTCTCCGCTTGCACCACCTGTAGGCGGGCCGCCGCCTCCACCTGCTTGAGTTGCAACTGGAGTCGTTTCAGCTCCGTTGTCACTTCGTTGCGTTTTCTTGCGGCAATGCCCTCCTGTTCCCACTGCCAGCGCGCGACGCCCATCAGCACCTTGCCATGCGCCACAAACACATCAGTCAACGTGACCCCGCTGTCGGTCAGCGTGAGCTCACGCACCTGATTCGAATGGCCCGTACCGCGCGACTTCACGATGGTGAGCGCGCGATTGCGCTCGCCATCCTGCACCAGATACGACATATGAATCCAGGTGTCGGCGATCGTGGAGATTCCGGTCGCCGTCGCTTCATCGGTGTTGATCCCGTCGAGCAACGACGTGTTGACGACCGTGATGCCTTCCACTTTGAGATAGTCGAGGAACTGCTGCGCCGCGTCGGCCGACGCGACGTGCGCCAGTTTGGTGGAGAGCGCCGACAGCGGGTCAATGACCAGACAGCGAGGATTGTGCAGGCGCACCATGGCGCGCAGTTCTCCGAACTGATCTTCGACGTTCGGCCCGCGTGTGCGCGTGGAGTACATCTTGAGCAGTCCCGACGCGAGATATGGTGCGAACTGAATGGCGACCGACTGCAGGTTGCGCACGATCTGCGCCGCGCCTTCGTCGAAGCTCACATACATCGTTCGCTCACCGCGTTCGCAAGCCGCAACCGCAAACAGGGCGGCCAGCGTGGACTTTGCGGTTCCGGGAGCGCCGGAGATCAAGATGTTGCTACCGCGATGATAGCCGCCACGCAGCATGTGATCGAGCCGAGGCAAGCCCGTGGATATGCGCTCGTCGGAAACGTCGTAGCGCAGTTCAACCGGACCGCGGTTCGTGAGTTGCAGTCCTTCGGTCGTCAGTGTGATGGGGAACTCGTCACCGGCGAATCCGGAGCCGCGGTACTTCATGACCCGAAGGTTGCGGAACGCCGAGCCCTCAACCACCTGGTGCCGCACGATCACGACGCAATCGACGATAAACTGCAGATAGCTATAGCGCTGATCGACGATGTCGGTCCCGACTTTCTGCGTAATGACGCCCGTGAGGCCGGTACGGGCGAGCCAATCGCGAATGCGATAGATCTCCCGACGCTCCACGACCGGATCGTCGAGCAAGCCGAGGAGGACGTCCAAGCCGTCGAAGACGATGCGCTGCGCGTTGCTTGTTCGCGCCAGCGACTCGAGGATGGCCAGCATGCCGACAAAGTCGAATTCGCCCGACTTCACGATCTCGGGCGAGAGGCGCGCGTCGAAGAATTGCAGCCGCTTTTTCGCGAGTCGCGGGAGGTCCCAGCCAAACGCCGAGGCGTTGCTGATGATCTGAGCGACGCTTTCCTCGAACGCGACAAAGATTGCGGATTCGTTCGATTCGCGCACGCCGTTTACCAGCGACTGTAGGGCAAACACCGTCTTTCCGCTGCCCGCTCCTCCCATGATCAGCGTCGTTCGACCGCGCGGAAGACCGCCTCGGGTAATTTCGTCGAACCCGCGGATGCCGGTGAGAATCTTGGGCGAAGCCAGCGTCGGAGTGATGGTCACGATCGGATGTCCTTCTCGAGGTAGCGAAAGACGAGCCGCAGAAGGCGGCCATGCGCTCGGCAACAATCGAGTCGGCGTCTTGCTCAGTGCAGGTCCAGTCGCATGCAAGCCTCCGCCGGGGCGTGGCTGGCTCCTCCCTCAGGAGGATCGAAAGGCGGGGTTGTCTTCACCCGCCGCGCAAAGCGATCTGGATCTCGGAATGAGCAAGGAGGGGCAAAACGCGCACCCTTCCCCGAACGGCGCTGCATCGCGCGCCGTTACCGGTTCCTGCACGATCTTTGGTAGGAACGGTTGGTCAGCGCCAGCTCACGGGTGACCACCGTATCCCTCGGACGGTGGAAAGATAGCGGACGCAACGGCGCGGCGCTCGACGTCTCGGAGATGGATCTCGCCGCGGCGGGCGCGACGTCGCATCGGTGGAGCCTTCCCGGGGCAACGGCAAAGCGCCGCTTCGTCCTACGCCGACGCGGCACTTCTTACTGCCCCTCCGGAGGTACGCGGCTGCGAACGGGCTCGATCCGACGGGCAATGGGGCACCGGCGAACGTGCTCGCCGGTGCCCCGTCAGTGCAGCATTACTCGCGGGACCGCGTGCCGCAGCGGCTAGCGGCCGGCCGCAGGCTTCACGACCACTTTGCCGCTGAGCATTGGCGCCGGCGACGCCAACTCATACCAGGCATACTCAGTAGTCTGCCACAATCGCAGGCGCACGGTCTGATCGATCGCCGAGACCCAAATCCGGAATTTCATGGGGATCGAGTACTCCCGAATCCTGACGATGCCCTCGCCTTGGTATTCGGCTTCATTGGGCCCGGAGAAAAGCAGATAGCTGTGCGAGGTGCTCTCCAGCGTGAAATCAGGTGTGCGAGCGCCCACCGCCCCGACGCGCAATGTGGTCTTGCCGCTCGGCACCGATGCTCCTGGCCGATAGTCCGCCGTGAAGTGCAGCTCGACTTCGTCGTCGTACCGTATGCCCTCGTACACGTATGACGTGCGAACTTTGCCGTTGCCGGCGATGATGCCGCCTCTCGGCTCGTACGCCACCAGCTCGTGACATTCGGGCAGATTGGTGTTGCCCGCCGCATCCGTGGCCCGCACGCACACCGTGTGTGAGCCGATGGTCGACGCCGTGAGCACCGCGGTCGCCGTTTCACGTGCACTGTCGAACGCGCCATCCTGCGGCGTCATCTTCACCCACGCGCCGCCATCATCAAGACGCACTTCGAGGCGCGCGACGACACGGTTACCCGTATTCTCGTCGGTCGCCGACGCCGTCACGAGCGTCGGGGCCCCGACCACCACGACATCGGGATTGACCGTCAGAAAGCCTACACTCTGGGGTGCCTCGCGGTCGGGAACTCCCCAGATGGACTCCGAGATCCATTGCTGCAGGCGGAACACCGACGTGTGCCCCGAGCCATAACCGCATGGGATTAAACCGAAACTGGTCAACCCGACAATCTCGCCGGCCGCGTTGATGGCCGGCCCACCGCTGTCTCCCAAGCACGTGCTGGACTGCGGCGCACTGGCCCAGAAATGCGTGCGCGTAATGAGAAAGTCGTACCCGCTTCCGCCAACGGTCAGGCTGGTCTCGCGCAGCACATCGGACGTGAAACCGCTTTCTGTCACTCCGAATCCTGCCACGCGAACGGTCTCGCCGGCCACGACGTCCGCGTTGGGAAGGCGCCCCGGTGTCACGTTGGCGTCGCTCTGCAACTCCAAGAGCGCCACATCATTAAACACCGTGGCGAGTCTGAAGCCCGGGTGCGTGAGGATGCGGGTAACGGCGATTGTACGGGCGGCGCTGCTACTGATGTCCCGATCGCCCACAATCACGAAGGCCCGGCTGGCCTGGACCCCCACCACGCAGTGCGCGGCCGTGACCACCCACCGCGAGGCCAAGACGGAGGCCGTACAGAGGCCTGCGTCGTTCCCATTTTCATCTTGAATCCGCAGGCCGACCACAAAGGGCCAGGTCGTCGAGAAATCCTGCGCCGACACCGTCGACCCGTTGACGATGCGGCGGGGGCCGACCGGCTCGGCGGCCGTGGGAAGCTTCTGATCGTGGCAGCCGAGGACGGCCAGCAGTACGGTCGCGAGCGCGAACTGGCGGCGAACGCTGGCTCGACGTTGAGAAAAGGGACCCGCGGCGCGTCCGAGCCGCGTAGGAGTGATGTGCATGGGCGATGCTCCGAGTCGTCGTGTGGACGGCGCCGTCGCACGACGTCACGACGTCGACGACAGGCTTCGTCCGAATGGCTGTGAACAACGACAGGATGGGTCGAACGTGAGCGTTCGGCGTAGCATCCACGTTGCGGGATAGTGCGTGGATGTTGCCGGGATCGTGGCGATTGGCCGTGCTTCTTCCGGAGGGCGCGTGGGGCACGTGGGGCGCGGGAGTCGATCAACGGCGGAACCGCAAAAGGGCCACCCCCGACGTGAGTCGCGGATGGCCCTAGACTGCTTTGTATTGCCCCTCTAGGAATCGAACCTAGAACCTTCTGAGTCAGAGTCGATCCGCGAGGCGCGCCGGAGCCGCTTCCTTGCGATTGACGCCAACATGCTTGCCGTTTCGAGCAACTGGCGCGGAGTTGTGGCCAAAAGAGAGCGCTGCCTGCCCCCCTCGTTCTCCGCAGCTTGCGTATCGTTCCGTGTTCAAGACGGCAGGCGGGCAGCGTAATACGAGTCCTGGTCGATGGCGCACAGGCTTTGGAGTCGCTGTCGCACGCTCTCTCTTACTGCGATCACGGTGCCCGCAGGCAGGTGGGCCGCCATGAGTTCGTCGGCCATGTCGGCGTCTGCGAGGAGCGCTCGGCACTGTTCGGCGAGGAAACGGCGCACCGCAAGCGGCGCGGCGCGACCCTCAGTGACAATCGTGGGCCGTGACGCCATCACGCCGATGATGTCCTCCAGGTCATGGCTATCAAAAGGGCTCTCGCGTCCCCGGTCACTAAACGCCGCCCACTTCAACATCAGGAAGGCGACGGGGCTTGCATGTCGTACGATGCAAGGCGCGTCGCCGTCCTTCTGTCTGAGGTCGATACGAACGGCGGATTCCACGGCGTACGCATCAGCGACGGCGCCCGTGCCGCCAGGATGTTCCCCGACCGGCACGAGGTCGAACGGGCCACCGCCGTCCGGCGCGATCCAGCGGTGCATGTGCGTGGTCGCTCCGTGTTCCGGCGGCACCGCCGCCTCGGAGAATCCACGCGCGCGCAGCGCATCACGGAGCGGCCCTAGCTCTGCGTAGGAGCTCGTGGCGATGACGGCGTCCACATCGTTTGTGGGGCGCACGCGCGGTATTACGTCGTCCGACTGCAGCAGGGGCGCCACGGCTCCGCCGATGAACACCACACGCTCGCACAGTGCACCGAGCTGCCGCGCGATACGACGAAGGCGGTCGAGCGCGGGCGTACTCCGGCGGGTATATCGCGGAGGCACTGGCGGGACTGTCATACGGTGGACGGCTGGCTCGGTGACGGCACCTTCAGTACCTCGCGAAGGTAGCGGCGTGCGATGTCCCGCTCGCGCGCGCGCCCAACGCGCAAGGCGTCGACGGCCGTAAGCAGCGCGTATGTTGCCGGTGCGCGTTTCACGAGTTGGCCAGCCCGTGGGAGCAGCGGGACCAGGGCGCGCCCTTCCACCGTGCCTTGCGGGTCCTCCCACACGAGGGCATCGGCGGCGTCCATCACGTCGGTGAACACCGGGCCCGAGTGCGCTGTCGGAACGCCGCGGGTCGGGGTGCCGGCCGCGGCCGGAAACGCGTAGCGCACGCCGTGCTCGAGAAACTCGAGCAATGCGTGCCGGTTCACCGCACCAACCCCTGCACCCGTCGGCCGCACCAACCCGGCGAGCATCAGCCGCTTCACCGCCGCGTGCGTGGTACTCACGCTCAGCGCGAGATCCTCCGCGAGCGTGCGGAAGTCCGCCCCGGGGCTCTCGGCCAGCCGCAGCGCGACAACGACGTCCAGGGCATGTAGTGCAGTTATGGTCATGACAACCCCATAGTTCTTTGTTCGCGAACTCCGAACAGAAACATGTCAAGTCGTCGTGGGTAGCGCAACGTGGGAGCTGCGGAACCCTTTCACCTACGCGAACACGGGGCAAGGAAGCGCGGCCTTCATTCAACGTGGCCCGATTCGGCTTCCTTTTCCAAGGCGCCCCTCTCGTTAAGTTGCCCTCTCGTTGATCCGGCGAGCGTTCCCGCAAACAATCCGACATGCTGGTTTCCGTCCATCCGCAGTCGCCATCAATGTCCGAGTGTTCCGCCCAGCTGGTGATGCGGTAATGGCGTCTCAATCCGCCCCGCTTCCGTCGCGTTTCCGGTTTGCCAGCCGCGACAGCGCGACCGGCACCGATGATCTCGCCGCCTTGCTGCAGTCGCGACTGCTCGTGATCGCGATGGTCATCGGCGTCACCTTTGTGGTGTTCTTCCTGCTGTTGACGACGCGTATCGGCGCAGTGGACGCCGTCACCGCGACGTCGATGGCGCGCGGACGGATCATCATTGCGTTGGCCGTCCCGCCGAGCCTGGGCTGCGCGTGGTGGCTGCGGCAGCGAACGCCGCGCTCCATGACGGCCCTGCGGCGCGTCGAGATTGCACTGATCGCCGTCTTTTGCTTCTGCATTGTGCTCTCGATAGCCGCCGACTTTCCGAGTCTGGTGTTGGCGCTCGACATCGCCCCCGTCGACCTCGGTTTGAGTCAGTCTGTCTGGATGGGGCTCATGATCGTGGCCTACGGCATGATGGTCCCCAATCGTTGGCAGCGCACGGTGCAAGTCATCGCAATGATCCTCGTGGCCACGGCGCTCGTTGATCTCTGGTGCTTGTGGCAGTACCCAATCAGCGCGTCATCGACGGTGGCCTACCTGAGCGCGCAGTGGAGTGCGCTGTTTGGCTTCACTACCTTTGCCGTGTTCGGGGCCTATCGCCTCGAAGTCGCCAGCAACATCGCGCGCGATGCCCTGAAGCTTGGTCAGTATGTGTTGGTGGAGAAGTTGGGTGCCGGTGGCATGGGGGAAGTGCATCGTGCCGAACACCGGCTGCTGCGTCGTCCGTGTGCCGTCAAACTCATTCGCCCGGAGCACGCCGGCGATCCGGAGGCCTTGCGACGGTTCGAGAGGGAAGTGCAGGCCACGGCCGCCCTGACGCATCCCAATACCGTCGCCATTTACGACTACGGGATCTCCGACGACGGGACGTTCTACTACGTCATGGAGTATCTGCCCGGGGCCACGCTCGAGGAAGTCGTCACGCGGGACGGTCCCATGACGCCTTCGCGCGCCGTGCATGTGCTCCGGCAAGTGGCCGGCGCCCTCCAAGAAGCGCATGAGGCGGGGCTGACGCATCGCGACATCAAACCCGGCAACGTGATGCTCACCGCGCGCGGTGGACGACGCGACGTCGCGAAGCTGCTCGACTTCGGTCTCGTCACCGCGCAGGCGACCGGTGCGAGCGGCGGTGAGGGGCAATCCGACGTGACGCTGGCCGGCATGGTGGTGGGCACCCCGGCGTACATGTCCCCAGAGCAATGCGCTGGTGATGCCCAGCCGGGACCGTCGAGCGACCTGTACAGCCTGGGGGCGTTGGGATTCTTCTTGCTAACCGGCCGCTCTCCGTTTGAAGGGCGGGCCGCACTGCAGATGATGATCGCCCACCTGCACGAGCCACCGCCGTCGGCGGCGGCGCTGCAGCCTGCCGTGCCGCCCGCCTTGGACCGCGTGCTGCAGCGCTGTCTCGCCAAGCAGGCGGCGGACCGGTTCGCGAGTGCGGCCGAACTTGAGGAGGCGCTGGTGAGTGCACTGGCGTAGTCACTTTTCCGAGCGCAACACCCGCGAATGTTCATCCGCACGCGAAACGCTTTGCCAAAAGGGAATTGGGAATCGCCGCACTATGCCCGGAAAACACAAACGCCGCCATCACTCGTAAGTGACGGCGGCGCTTTGTATTGCCCCTCTAGGAATCGAACCTAGAACCTTCTGAGTCAGAGTCAGACGGTTTGCACTCCCGCGCGTTCCCCCGTATACTCTGTAGGTACATGCTACAGAGGGGAACAGTACTGTCGCGCTACCTTGGCGCCGCCCCTCGATTCCCGTTCAGGATCTTCCGGTATCATTCCGGAAGAAACCACCGGATCGCGCCATGCCGAAGCTCTCCCGCGTCAAACTCACCAAACGGACCGTCGACGCCGCGAAGCCCCCGGCGCACGGCGACACGTTCACGTGGGATTGTGAGGTTCGCGGGTTCGGGCTGCGGGTCTACGCGTCCGGCCGGCGGCTCTTCCTATTTCAATACCAAGCACCGGGGACGGCACAAACGCGGCGCCTCGGCCTCGGCGAGTATCCCGCCATCACCGCCGAGCAGGCGCGCGAGCTGGCCCAGCGTGCCGCGAGTCAGCTCGCCGACGGGCGCGACCCGAAGGGCGATGACAGCGACGCGCTGCAGCGCCGGACGATGGCGGACGTATTCCCGGACTACCTCGCGGAGCGCAGCGGCAAGATCGCCCCGCGCACCTATGCCGAGTACGAGCGCACGTGGGAGAAAGCGCTGGCGCCGACCTTCGGGACCAAGCGTATCGGGGTAATCGACGAGGCTACGATCGCGCGGTGGCATAGCGAACGCCGGGAGACGCCTGTCGCCGCCAATCGCGCCGTTGACCTGCTCTCGTCCTTCCTCGCATGGGCGGAACGTCGGGGCTACCGCGCCAAGCACAGCAACCCGTGCGAGAACATCGAGCGGTATGACGAGGTGAAGAAGGGCCGCAGCCTCAGCGTTGCCGAATACCGGGCTTTGGGTGCCGCTCTCGAGAAGGCCGGCACCGTTGGGATCCGACCGGCAGAGAAGCTGCGAAAGACCGCAACGCGAGCCGAGACCAAGAAACATCGGCCGAAGATGGCGGACCTGCCGCGCCAGCAGAGCCCCGTCATTCTCGCAGCGCTGCGGTTCTTGGCACTCTCCGGCTGGCGCGAGCAGGAAGCGCTGTCGCTGCGTTGGGACTCGCTCGACCTCGAGCGAGGAGTTGCCGTCCTCACCGACACCAAGAGCGGCCGCAGCGAGCGCCCGCTCGGTAAACCGGCGCTGGACGTGATTCGCGAGCAGGCGCCGGTCGAAGGCAATCCGTTTGTGTTCGTTGGCGGTCGCTCTGGGCAGCACGTTACCGACGTGAAGTACACGTGGGCAGGCGTGAAGGAAGCGGCGAAGCTCGAATCCACCGCGTCGTTCCGACTCCATGACTTACGGCATAGCTTCACCACGGTTGCGCGTGACGAGCTCGGACTCGGGGACCACGTCATCGCGCGGCTCGTGGGTCACACCATGGGCGGGATCACGTCGCGGTACGGCGAGGTGCGTGACCAGACGGTGCGCACGGCGGCCGATGCGATCGCGACGACGATTCGGGGCTACCTCGATCGGGTTGAGGCGAGGGTACTCCCGCTTGTGCCGCTTGGATCGAAGATCGGATGACAAACCTTCGCTAGGGTTGAGAGTCGACTATGGACGGCAACCCATTGGCATGAACGATTTCCTCCCACGCGGTCATGCCCGCGCGAAGCGCTAAATCGGCAGCAACGCGCTCGCCTGTTTGCGCGACGTTGAGGAAACGCCGGACGAGGAGATCGCCATTCGCCAACTGATGAAATTCGACTTCACCGTCGTCCACGCGGAGCTGATCCCCCTTTCCAACGGGCGTGATCTCCAGGTGCTTGGTACCGTTCGCAAATCCCTGAACAACGCGTAGTCGCGGGTCGGCGTGCGCTTGAGTCAAGATGCCGCGGCGAACAGACTCCTCGATCCCATTATCGTTCTTTATCCAGTCCTTGATGTGCCAACAGCACTGAAAGGCCGCGTGCAAAAAGTCTTCGGCATCGTTGTGCGCCGCCCCGCCATTGGCGAAGGCATCAGTACGGACTGCGTCGACGTAGCGATCGAAGAACCGCCACGTGCGCGCGGCCATCACGTGGTACGGGTGCCACTGGGTCATCTGGGAAGTTCGCCGAGAGATAGACACACTGGAGAGTTTCCTCGTGGCGCAGCGGCTACGTCGCGTGAGGCGGAAGCACCGGAGCCGTCAACGCGGGGCGCTTAATCACTGCTGCGATGTCACGTCGCAGTGCCTGCACCATAACATTGTTCGCGCCAATACGGTAAACGGGAACGCTCGTGTGCGTCCCCTTGTCGTCGGTGATCGCGACAAGACTCCACACCACCTCGATGTTGAGGCATTCGCCACAAGAATGCGAGGCGGCGGTCAGCCCGACCACACGGCGAACGGCGGGCGAGTTGTCCAGTACGGCTTGGAGAGCGTTGCCCAGATTGCCAAAGTCCCAATTGTCCTCCTGCATGAGCCGGTCAATACGCTCAAGCGGGATGGCTTCCTTTTGCAGCTCAGCAACGTTCGCGTAACGGCCGCACGATTGACACGTTGGGGACTCTTTCAGCGCTTGAAAAACGACCAGGGACCCGGCAAAGACACCAAGTACCGAAAGGCCCTCGCGCCAATAACCCCACGTCCCCGCTTCATAACTGCTACCCTGACCATAGCGACCGAACGAATAGGTCGATTTGGTCACGAGAATGTCGAGGAACTGCGGGAACGTGAATGCGGAGTTCACCGCAGCGCCATCTATGTCGAGGGTTCGATACGTCGCATACCGATAGAGAAACCACGTCCATCCGCCAATCAGCAACAGCTGCACCAACATGATCGGCGACGGCCGCGTGTGCGTGGCCTTTGCGATAAAATACAGACCTAAACCGCTTGCGGCTCCGGCTAATAGGGGACCAGCGGGGATGACGAACCAAAAGAACAAAGAGAAGGCGTCAAATCCAAGCTGATTCGCGACAACCCAATTCAGAGCAACGACGCCGACAGACGACGTAAGGCCGCCGAGTCCGAACAAAAAATCGTTGGCGGTGCTGCGCTGCTGATCGCCATTCGCAGTGGGCGGCGTGGACATTGTAAAGTTGGGGAACAGGGATTGGCCACTTTGGAACTCCGTTTGAGAAGCTACCGCCGATTCGTGTAGCTGCAAGAGTGAAGTGGGCGCCCGTCCGGTCCCATGCCGCGATGCCCGCTAAGGTCTGCTGCTCGCTCGACTATACGTCGCATTAGCGACCGGACGGCCCGCGGTTGAAGGGCCGCCCACACACCGCGCGTTCTATCGCGACCCACCCGCAGCGCCGTAGCTTGCGACAGCTCATTCCTCACAGCCCCATTGAAATGATTCGGCTGCTGTTTGTTCTTGGCCTGCTGATGGCCTTCGTACCGCCTCACGTCGCCGCGGCGCAGCGCAACTGCAAGAAGGGCATCCCGTGCGGTAACAGCTGCATCGCTGCCAACCGCGTGTGTCGCGTCGGGCCGCGAGCGCCTGTAGATCCTCCGGCGCCGCCCACCACCTCGAAGGCCTTGAAGCTGCTCACGGCCGCGGATTCGGCGGCCTTGATAAAGGTGTGGGTGAACAAGAAGAGTCGCGTCTACCACTGCCCGGGCTCCCGCTACTACGGCACGACGTCTGCCGGCGCCTTTATGCTCGAGCGCGAGGCGATCGCCGTCGGGTACCGCGGTGCGTATAAGCGCGTCTGTGGCGCGTAAGCTCCTCCCGCCGATCGGCGCGCTTGCGTGTATCGTCCTCTCAGCCGTCGCGCCGCCGCAACTGGTACAGCCGCGCTGCGGGGTCGATCGATGGGCGGTCAAGGTGATGGCCGATCCGGACGCCGCGCGCATCGACACGGTGCCTATGGCGAGTAGCATTGCCGCCCTCGGTGCGCTGCCGATCCCTGAGCTCGCGTATCCGTCCAACGGACGCATCCCCCCGCACGAGTTCCGCGTGTACCAGGTGCGCGCCGTGGTCGAACAGATCCTAACAGAATCGGACGGTGACTGGCACCTCGTGCTGCGCGATCCCACTGCCAGCGACGCGACGCTGATCGCGGAGATCCCGTCCCCGTTGTGCGCTGCGAATGCGATCGACAGTGCGCGATATGTGGCCGTGCGCGATTCGCTCCGCCGCGTGCCGCGTCGAGGCGCGGTGGTGGTCGAGGGTGTCGCGTTCTGGGATTACATCCACAACCAGCGCGGCCGCGCACGCAATGGCATCGAACTGCATCCCGTGCTGCGATTGGTGCGTGATCGTGAAGCCGTTGATGGCCGACTAAGGGACTGAATACATAGCGGGCAACGTGTGGGTGCCGCCAATGGTGAAAGTTGCCGGCTAATCGCTACGCGCGTCCGTTTCAGCTTGTCGCCGCTTCGTCGCCAGCTGCAGCGCCATCTCCGCCAGTTGGATCCAGTAGGTAACGTCTGCGTGTGGGCCCGGCTTGCGCTCGTCAACCTCGACTCCATCGACCTCGAGCACCAGCCGACGAAGTCGGGCATCCACTGTGAACCTCGGTCGGGCAAGCGTTCCGGCGTAGGACCGAGCAAGCGCGTTCGCCCGTTCCTGAATGCTGACACGCTTGTGCTCAAGCCGCGGTGCATCGCCTCCCACGTACGGGAGCAATCGCAGCTCGTGGTCGATGAGCTGGAAGTACCAGCAGGACGACTGATTGCGAGCGCGCGCCGTGTCTACGTGCACCTCAATCGCCACGAACTGCTGCGCCGCTGACCCGTACGTGACGACTGGCAATTCGAGGCTTGCCTCCACGTGACTGCCTGCGGGAATGAAGCTCGGAAAGGGTAGCGCGGCCGCCGGAAACAGCAGGCCGTCAGCATCTGGCTTCCACAGGTCAGCACGTAACGCAATCGCACCGCCCTTGCCGAGATTGTGCAGCTCGGCCATGACGACGGTGTCACCGTTGACCTGTGTGGCCCGCAGCGCGACTTGGAGCAGAGGTAAGAGCTCGGCCTCTCGGATCGCGCGCATCTCGGCAATGTTCTCTGCGGCGTATTTCGTCGCCCAGATTACCGAAAGTGCCGCTACGAGATCCATCGCGACCGCCGACGAATAGTGCGCGCTGCCGAGTGCGGCGGGGAACACGGCGAGCAACAGCACCACGGCACTGGCGAACCACGCAAGCTGATCGCGTGATGTTAGACCTTGTGTCTTCATTTCGCGCACACAGTTACCGCCGCCGCTTGGCCTTCTCGCGTTCAAACAGCTCGCCAGGCTCGAGGCGCAGCACATCGCACAGCGCCTCCAAGGTCGGCCGAGGGAACGACTCCAGCTCGCCGCGAAACTGCACGAGGCGATAGGCGGTTGAGGCGCTGATACGTCCTTCCGATTGCTTGTGCAGGCCCCACGCGGTCAGTCCGGCCGCCTCGAGCAATTCTGGGATACGAAGTCGAAGAGTCATACTAAAGAGTGTGAATGTTATCCGACGTATGCAATATCCGACGCTTGCGATAGTCGCGACGGCGTTGTATGGTAGTCGTGCCGGTGATTGGCGCCGGCAGACACCCTCCGCCACAGGAGATGGCCAATGTTCCGCGAGACGTGGATGTACGAAGAGGACTCCCCGGGTAATCCGGTGCCGCTGGACGGCGGCGCCCGCGAATGGTTCTTCCGATGGGTGCACGAGCGCCCGTCGGTGCGCGAAATGGACGGCGATATTCGCGACCGCGTGGTCGACCTGATAGTCGACCGCATCGCAGAGGCGGTGCGGTGGATACCATCCGCCAGCTACAAGGGGGAAGGCCACACGCATGGCGAGTGGAAGGTCGAGCCGGAGCAGTTTGACGTGGCGCTCGCACGATGCCGGCAACAGGCCCTCCGGGAGCGGGCGGCGCAGGCCGACGCTCCCCACCATCGCTCGCTTGACGCGTGGCTGCACGCTGAACGAAACGGCCTGCTGGCCGCTCGCGGCTCGTGCGGCGGCAGCGCACAGCTCTCGCGGGACGTGCGACTCGCGCTTGCCCGCACGGCAAACGCGCGCTCGCGCTCGTGGCCGCGAGAGTGCCGGGACTGCGGACACGAGTTCCGCCCGACAATCCGCCACACTGTGCGGTGCGATACTTGCCGCGCGGGTCTGCGATCGCGCACGCGCCCCACCAGACGGACAGAACGTCCGGCTGATCTCGTGGAACACGGAGCGGACGCCGTGCTGCCGTCGGTGCTTGCGCTGGCCGGGAGGCAACGTCGGGGCGAATGGATCGCCCTGTGGCCGTCGTTGACCGCTGAGGAGCGCGACCACGTCTCCCGAGTCGTGAGGCTCAAACGCCGCAGGCAACTTGAGCAGGTACTCCACAGCTTCGTGATGGCGCGAAAGATCACAGAAACGCTCGCGGCCATTCACGCCAACTTGGGGACGCCTCGCACCTGATCGATTCGTCTCGGCACGTGTCACCTTCGCCGCAGCTCGAGCGGCTTCACCGTGGACGCCGCGATGTAGTTTCGCACGACCGACCGTCGATAGCGCGACTCGCTTCCGATCATCACACTCTCGAGCGGAAGCCCACGGACGCTCCGCGTCGTGATGCGTAGTACGCTCGCGACTTCAGCCACCGTAAGTAGTGGTTCTATGAACCAGTCGTCTCGGGGGGTGGGTCGACCATAGCTACCATCGGGTGGCAATTCGACGCGCAGCAACGGCGCTAGCCCGGCGGCGGATTCTACTTCGAAACGCGCGGTGTGCAGCGCCTCGAGCGAGGCATCCAACACCCGCGCGACACGGAGCGAGACGGCCGTCGGTAGCTTCGACGCTGGCGTTTCCGGCGGCGTCGGCTGCGCCGTTGGCTCAGGTTCAGGCGTGGCGAGCCCGGCCCAAGTCCACGACGTGCGCTTTCGGGTGCCTAGTCGGCTGATGTGAATCTCGTCGGGCGTGACCACGACCTTGTGGGGCTCACCGCCGATGAGCACTTGGCGCGTGAACGCGCGGAGAATCGGGATCATCTGACCTCGCTGTTAGAAGGGGGCGCGGGATCGACCGACGACGACAAGGCGCGCTGCACAAGGCGTTGCACGGGGTCGGGACGCCCCGCGTACGAACGCGCCCACGTGAGCCATTGCCGGACGTCAGTAGCAAGCGCCTCGCTCGGGCCGTCCGCCAACGCCTGGTCGATCGTCGCCACGAAGTCACGCACCTGCCGCATCTCGTGCCACTCCTTCGCGGACGCCAACAGGTCTCGCACGCGCCCCTGTTCGGCCTCACGTTCTTGCTGAACACGGCGAGCCTGCTCCTCACGTTCGGCTTGGAGTCGGCGCTCCTCCTCCCACCTCCGTGACCGGGCGGCAAATGCAACGCCCGCGCAAACGACGCCAATTACCACTTCGTTGAGCTGGTCCTCTAGGCGCTGCGTCGCGCTGTCGATCCACTCGTTTCGGCCAATACCGGTCGAGTACTCGCCGCCGACGCGAAACAGCAAGCGCCCGGTCCCGACCCACTCGACCTGCGGTGTTTCCCACGAGGGCCGCACCTCGCCCTTTCTCAACTCTCGGAGAGGTTTCTCCCGTCGCTGCGTGCGCTCCATCAGCCGCAAGTCTACGGTTTCTTCGCCGTAGTGCGCCTCTGTCTCCCAGCGAGTCCACCCCTTGTTATACGTCACCGTCACGCGCATCCCCCGCGCGTTCAAGGCCTTTAGCAGCGCATCGTAGAGGCACATGGCGCGATCCGCGTGCTCGCGTGACACACGCACAGCAAGACACTCGAGGTGTCGGTAGTCCATCACGCCGCGATCGCCGTTCTTGAGCCCTCGAAGCGCTTTTACCGATGTCGCCACGAGCGGGTGCGGCCGCTGGAGCATGGTCGCGACCTCAATGCGATTCTCCGGGAGAACTTCGAAGCGCCGCTGCTCAGCTTCCGGGCCGACCGCTTCCGCGAGGGTCGGCTTCGGCACCTTCGGTCGTGTCAATGCTGATTGAAATTGCACACTTCTTGGAGTGACCCCCATCGGCTGGACAGATGGCGGGTCACTCCACGCTTCTGTGCAATTTCATTTCAGCACTGACACAGAGCCCGGTGCGGGGCCTCTTCTGGTATCTATACCTCATCATGAACATCTGGAGCCGCCGCATCATGGGATGGGCGGTGCACCCGACGCAATGTGACGCGCACGCGGCCACCCTGTTCACGACCGTGTGTCGCGAGCACGCCGTCACGGCCGCCGGCCTCGTCCTGCATGCCGACAACGGCGGCCCGATGAAAGGGGCCACGATGCTCGCGACCCTCGAGCGCCTCGGCGTGGTACCGTCGTTCAGTCGGCCGCGCGTCAGCGATGATAATCCGTATTCCGAGGCCCTGTTTCGCACGCTCAAGTACTGCCCGGCCTTTCCGACCCAGCCCTTCGCGACCCTCGACGCGGCGCGCGCCTGGGTGGAGGCCTTCGTGACGTGGTACAACCACGACCATCACCACAGCGGGATCCAGTTTGTCACGCCCGATGATCGGCATACGGGGCGTGACATCGCGATCCTCGCGCAGCGCGCGGCGGTGTATCAGACCGCGCGGACGCAGCATCCGGAACGCTGGCGCGGGAACACCCGCGACTGGTCGCGCCCGACGACGGTGTACTTGAATGATGCACGATCCGCGAGCGCCACCGGCGTCGCGGGATAGAACGTCATACGACAACTATCTTGACACTCACCGTCACCGTCACAACCGTCCCACTCGGTATCTGATTTGTCCGCATATCCAGTACCGATATCTGGATACCAGGCACGCCGATGCTCACGCAGTCACTCAATGTTATGAGTGAGCAGCCCGAAGCTACAACAGCGACTAGTGCGACACTTACGACGCAGTAAACCGAACTTCGTATTCCCATTCTTACCCCAAAGTGAACGACTTCTCGCTGTCGAGCGTATAGCCTCGGTTGCAGCGACTCGAAGCGAATGCGACTTGCGACTGCAGGGTGCAAGTCACGCACCACAACGTTGCTGTCAGCCGCACGAGGGGGTTGGACCGCACCGCACTGACCTCGCAGCGCCACCTGCGCGAGGCGCGCCGCGGTGCTCGTGCGCCTGCAGAGCACTCGGCCCTTAGCCCGCCGAGCTGCTGAACGGCGTGCGGCGCGCGGTAGACTGCGGCAGCGGTTGAAGCCGAGCCAGTAGCCGTAGGAGTACGGGTCGATCACACTGTCCCGAAGAACGCACCCGTACGGTCGAGTCGAACGGGGCATAGCCTGCCCTGGCGATGCGAATGCGCCAGTTGCCCGGAGTGCAGCAGATCGAGAACCCGCTGCTCGTGTCTGAATTGGGCACCACGCGCTCGAAGGGTGACTGCCGCTCATTCTCGTAGCGCAGCGTCGCACCGCCTAGGGCAACCGAACGACCGGTAACGCGGTCCTGTACCAGAACGTCAACGGCGGGATAGCCCACCGCGTCACAGCCGCATCCGGTAAGTAGCGATGCGGCGCTCGCATACAGCAGTATCGCGAACGGAGTCTTCACGGGGTCACTCGCATGGGGATGCACACGGGGTGTTGCGGGGGAGCATCGGACAACTGCATCACGGCACGCAGCGTAGACGCCGGCATGGACCGGCGCACTCAACGGAGTGAAGAGTATCCTCGCGTGCGCGCCGTGCAACGCCAGCTTCTGCTGCAGCGACTCTCAACAAATAGCGATGAACGGAGGAGCGCCGGCGCCGCAGTTACGCGGGGTAACGCATCGTCGCTGTCGGCAGCAGCGAAACGTTTGACGCCTGCGCGATTCTCTGAGGTGCGGCCGATCTTGCGGTGTCGGGTGCTCTCGACCTCTGCCGCACCGATGATGCGTGGGGATCGGCATGAGCAGTCCAATTGCGGCATGCACGCAGGTATGTCGCTTGATCTGTGCTCGCTCAGATAGCGACTAGGTTGGACGAAGGCTTTGCCAAAACATCACCACCACGTATACGAGACCACCGACGACCATCGTCAGCTGCAACGGGATTACGCGAGCCCTCTGCGGCGGGCGGAGGAACACGAGCACAACGTGATTCACGGCCAACATCGCCACCACGACGAGACCAACTTTGGCTACATCTCGCGTCGACTCACCCGCGAGCATCCACACTTGGAATAGCGCAAGGATCACGAAGACGAGAAGCATCCCAAACTTGTAGATCGGACGCTGAAGGAGGGGCTCGATGGCATGCGAATCATTCATCAACTTCTGCTCGCCTAGGTGTGTCGAACGCTGCGCTCTGCCGCAGCGACTGCGAACAAACAGCCGTGAACGAAGGCGCGCCAGCGCCGCAGTTACACGGCGCACCGCATCGTCGCTGTCGGCAGCAGCGAAACGTTAGACTCGCACGTGCGCGATCGCGCCGACGGGTGTCACCGTAATGGCCTCGACGACGAGCGGGCCAAGCGGAACGAGATCCGGCAGCCGGTTGGTGACCGCATGCATCACGATCGCTGCGATACCCGACGCCGCAATGTGCTGCTGGAACGTCAGGTTGCGATCAACGGTCACCAGCGTGGTGAAGCCCGCGGTGCGCATCGCGGCCAGAAGTTCGCCGTTGCGAAGACTGTCCCAGCCTTCCTCGCGCGCGGTGGACACTTGCACACCCGGTAGGACCGAGCGGAGACGACGCGGTACACACTCATCGAGCAGTACGCGCACTAGGCCACCGCGCGCGCGAGCAACAAATCTTTGGCGAGTTCGAGAACCGCCACCGCCTGCTCGCGTGAGACGCTCGGAAAATCGATCAGGAACTCGTCGAGCGGGTCCCCTGCTTCGAGATACTCGACGAACGTCTGGACTGGCACGCGCGTCCCGGCGAACACAGGCGTGCCGCCCAAGATGTCAGGATTGCTCAGAATTGGCAGCGATTGCACGCTCATCAGTAGCCTCCGGGTAGCATCGAAATGTACACCAGTTTAGGACTGCCGCGCAGGTTATCGCGTGGCGTGCGGCCGCTCGAAGTCTACGTGGACATACGCATCAACGATCGACCAAGCCGCGACCAGTGTGAACTCAATGACAACAGGTAGCGCGAACTGCTGGGCGCTTGCGGCGCGCAGAAACCCGATGGCGCTCACACCCGTCCATACTGCGAAAAAGGTGCCCGGCAGAATGCGCCCCTGAAGCAGCTGGCCCAGTCCGGGCCAGAGCAGCGAGAACAGTGCACCGCTCAGATTGCGTGGCTTCAAGGCTATTCCTCCCGAGACGAATGCTGGCAGGGCCGGTCTTGTATCTACCGTTTTCATGATTCTGCAGTAGTTCTGATCAGGGTGCCAGCTCGATGCAGTCTGGGTGGCAAACACCGTGCGTTAGCCGCAGCGGCGTACCTGATCATTCGTCGTGAGAGCCCGAACAGTTGTGGGGGCCGACCACCGCGTCGAGCCCGAATTACTACAAGGACGGGCGCGGACGACGCTTCCTGAGCGGTTGGAGGGGCAGATGTTTGTCGGCATCGATGTGGCGAAGGCCGAGTTGGTGATCAGCGTGCTGCCGAGTGCAGAGCGATTCACCGTGGAGAACGACGAAGCGGGCGTGCGCACGCTGGTGCAGCGCCTCGCCGCGAGCCGTCCGCAGTTGATCGTGCTGGAAGCGACCGGCGGCTACGAGCTGCTCGCCGTCGCCGCGCTCGCGGCCGCGGCACTGCCCGTCGTGGTGATCAATCCACGCCAGGTGCGTGACTTTGCGAAGGCGACGGGGCAGCTGGCGAACACGGATCCCATTGCCGCCGACATCCTCGCGCGCTTTGCTGATGTCGTCCGGCCGGAGGTGCGCATCATTCCGGACGCCGCCGCACACGAGCTGGATGCGCTGCTCACGAGACGGCGGCAGCTCTTGGAGATGCTGCAGGCGGAGCGCAATCGCGTGCGCCAGGTGTTCGGCACGGGCAAAAAGCAGGTGCAAAAATGTCTCACGGCGCACATCGCGTTTCTCGAGCGCGAGCTGCGCAAGACGGACACGGACCTCAGCGAGATGGTTCGGCAGAGTCCCGTCTGGCGTGAGCGCGACGAGTTACTCCGCAGCGTGCCCGGTGTCGGCCCGGTGCTGTCACGGACGCTCCTCGCGGACCTACCGGAACTCGGTCGCTTGTCACGCCGTGCGATTGCCAAGCTGGTGGGCGTGGCCCCGCTGAGTCGCGACTCCGGCACCATGCGGGGTCGGCGATTCGTGCAAGGCGGTCGTGCCGCCGTGCGTGGTGTGTTGTACATGGCGGCCTTGGTCGCCACCCGTCGCAACACGGTCATTCGCGAGTTCTACCTGCGCTTAGTCGCGGCCGGCAAGCCCAAGAAACTCGCGCTCGTCGCGTGTATGCGGAAACTGCTCACCATCCTCAACACGATGGTGCGAACGAACACCACGTGGAGCGCAAAAACTGCGGGAGAGGTACTCGCCGTCGCTTGACTTTCAAGACAGTTGCTAACGCGGGCTTCTACAGCGGGCGCTTAAATCAGATGCGAGCGAAGCGAGCAACCACTTCGCCCGACTGCAGCAAGCATCGTTATGCAGCGCTCGCGTCGATCTCCTCAATCTGCACCTGCGGGAGGCTCGCCACCGTCGCCGCATGTTCGATGGTCATACTCACCAGATTGCCCGCCTTGTCGAGATCGACATAGACGTTCTCGCTAATCTCGCGCGTCTCTTCCACCTCGGCGTTCGAAAACTCCAGCAACGCCGTGTCGGTATCCTTGAAGTACTTCACATTCATGGCTCGAACCTGCGGTCGAAGAAGGCGTTGTGGACCGTGAGCGCATCCGGGAGCAGCTCCACCCACAGGTACCGTCCCACCTCTGAAATGTAGGCCCATCGGCGAATCCGGCCATCCCCCTGCACGGCCTCGGCCATCGGATGCTCGATGGCCAGCAGGATCCATTCGTCCCGAATCGCGGCGCGATCGGCCCTAGTCCGGGTGTATGCGAAGTAGTCCGTGGTCTTGAACATAGGCATTCTTAGTCGAGCGGTATAACGCTGACGGTGTACAGCAGCCGCTCGGAATAGGAAGCAGTGAACGACCACACGCCAGTGGGCGAGTTACACGACGCACCGCTGAGCGGCCGACTGCACCAACGTGAGATCAGGCAGCCATCGCGCGGCCACTGCGGGCGCTCACGACGACTGCATGTCGAATCCCACCGTCAGCAGGCGCAGCGCCATCAGGCGTTCAAGATTCGCAAGATCGTGGGAGAGCACCACGTGGACGCCCGCCCGCTGCACGTCGCGCAGCCACCGGAGCTCCGCGTCGACCGCCAGCCGATCCTCGCCGCCAAACCGTCGCGTCGTTGCTTTGGGCTTGTGCTGCTGATTCGCGATGCCGTCCATCGTCCACGCAACGTCCCCCGCCAGTAACAGCTCCTCGCCGGTCTGGAGCTTCACAAACACCATTTGCGCGCCCGGCGTGTGCCCGGGGGCTTTGATCACGACCACGCCGGGGGCCAGCGGCATCAGGCGGTCATAGTCGAACTGCAGATACTTGGCGCCCGTCGCCGAGTCGATGTGGATATCGGGGCGACTGGGGTGATTCACAAGCGTACGAACCTGCGCGCGCAAGAGCAGGGTGTGCGATTGGATGGTTGCGAGAAAGGGCGACTGCAGCACGCCCGCGATGTGGTCGTAGTGCTCATGCGTGATGAGCACCAGGCGCGCGTCGCGCATGGCTGCATGAATCCGTTGGTGCATGACCTCGTCGATGGTCTTGCTCGTCGGCACGAACGAGCGATCCATCGCGGCGTCCACGATCATCCAGCCACGTGGGAATCGTATCTGAAAGACCGGTACCGCCGCGCGTATGGTGTCCGGACCCGCGCCTTCGACCCAATCCGCTCGCGGGATCGAGAACGGCGTCTGCAGCTCCAGTCGGATCGCGGTCGGCGCGGCGCCGGGGATAGTACCGGCCAGGCGCCGAACCTCCGACAGCTGCGGAGCCACGAAAGGCTCGCCCTGCGCCGCGACGCGCGTGCGAACGCAAACGCTCAGCAGGGCACACATGACGAGGAAACGACGACCGAGGCGTGCCATCGGCATTCAGGAAAGGATGCTGAAAGGAGAGGAAGCTGGTGGGCTGAATAACGCCCAAGTTCACTTGCAAAGGAACATATAAAATGCGAGCGCAGCGAGCTACCGAGGCTCCTTTGACAAGTGCAACGCTCGTTATGCCGCTGGTACATCGAGCTCAACGTCTGCGGGAGTGGTCGGACGTCTGAAATGGAGAGAAGGCACTCGGATCAGGATCTCGAAACCCGCCTCACAGCGGTCATCGGGCCCGCCTCGATCTAGGGCAACGGTCGTCCGAGGAATGCCCGCAACGCAGTGAGCGTCTCGGAGCGTGTGAGAATCCCGCGCACGCCGCTATGTGTTGCGCTATCGACTACGACGTACTCAATGGAAGGACGAAGTACCTTCAGCGCATCGAGGTCTGCCTTTAGCGGATCGAGTGATCCTACGATCGCGAGCGTTGGTACAGTCACGGCGGCGCCGGCTGCAGGCGCAACCACCTGATCGGCTCGCGAGCGTGTGAGTGCTGCAAGGGCGAAGCGGTCCTGCGTTGTATCGGCAATGCAAGCCGCAGAGAGCGCACGCAGACGCTCGGCTGTCGGGGCAGGTTCCGTTGGGGGGCGTAGGCGCGCCATAAGCGTGGGGCTGATGCACTGCGCATCCCGCTCGCGCGCCTCGACGTTGGCGACCTCTGCAAGCGATGCATTCCACACGAGGCGCCCCGCGCCTGCGATCAGGACGGCCGAACGAAACCGCTCAGGATGCAGCGTCAGAAGCTGCGAGGTCACCATGGCGCCGAGTGAATAGCCGACCACGTGTGCCTTAGCGAGGCCAAGATGGTCCAGCAGGCGAACAACGTCGAGCGCCATTTCACGGCCGTATGCCGCTGCCTCGTGCGGTTTGTCGCTCCGGCCGTGCCCCCGCTGATCGATGGCTATGACGCGATAATCGCGGGCAAGGTCGCTGAAAATTGGCACTCGGCGCCAGCCGGCGAGCGTACCTTCGATGCCGTGAATCAGGACGACAGGGACACCGCGCCCCTGTTCCACATAATGAATGCGCACGCCCTTGCTCACGAAGCTCGTATCAACGAGCTGCGCGGGCGCAGCGGCAGGGGCCAGCGCGAATCCAACTGACGCGATAAGTGCGGTGACTCGCCACGACCGCGGGAACGGGGTCATCATAAGCTCCATCGCAGTCGGGTGACGATTGACGGTGACAATGTTTGCTGCTGCGGCATAACGCTGGCGTTCTCTTGCAGGGCCCTCTAATCAAATGCGACCAGTGAGCGCAGCGAACGGGAAGCCTTCCACAGCGGCCCTGTCAAGAGCAACCGAAGGTTAGGACGCGCGCCCCTAGTGCATCGCCATCCGCCCAGGGCGACATCCGGCACGCCAGCCGCCGGCCCGCGAGACGTCCCGCTGGGCGACACACCGATACGTCCCCGACGTGGTGGCGTGGGACATCGCAATATCGATCAGCACCGTGGCGTCATCCACTGTGCGGGGCACAAGCGGCGTGAACACCCACGGGTCCTCGCCCGGGGGATCCGGCGCGGGCGGCCGACCATCGGCGGTCATCACGCGCACTGGCGATCCTAAAGTCGGCGGACACCGTTTTGCGGCCACCACGGTGTAGGTCGGTCGTGACAAATCGCGCAGGAGGGTGAGCGGTGGTTGTAGCGGCGTTCCGCTCATCCCGAGCGCGAGGCAGACGATCCGCGCCGGATATGCGGAGTCGACCGGGAGCGATGCGAGGAGCGTGTCCATCGCCGCCTCGGCGATGGCGACATGCGACGACTCCGACACCGGCCCGGTGCGCGTTGTGCGGGCGGGTCCCCCCACCGCGAGACGCCAGCGCCCGGGGCCTAGCGCCTCGCGCGATAGGACGGTCGGTGCGATGTGCAGGAGCTCTTCCGTAGACGGCGGGACAAACTCGACCAGTTGCTCGACCGAATCGACCACGAGGCGGTTGGCGCGACGGGCAGGGGTGAATCGCCACCGCTGGATCACGTTCTTGACGGCATTGCTCAGCAGGTCATTCGCCGACGCGTGCACCACGTAGCTCGACATACGTGCGCGACCAGTCGAATCGACGATGAAGGTGACGCGCACGATACCCCCGACCCCCGCCTCGCGCAGCATCATGGGATAGATAGGGACCGCATTCGTGCTCTCTGGAATGGCCGCACGATCGGAGGGTAGGCGCTGCGCCGCCGAGGGCGTCGCCAGCAGCGCCCAGGAGATGAGTATTCCGAAACATCCCTCACGCACCGTGTGCATTCACCGCCCCTCGATCACGTTGTGGTCGTACAAGCGTCCTAACGCTCGCGTGCTGCAGCAAACGCGCGCACCAATGCAAGCGGGGCGTTCGCTCCTTCACCAAAGGCTACCGCGAACGCCCCGCGCTCGCCACACCAATGCTGACAGCGTTTGACTGCAGCAACGCAAGGTTAGGCGGCGACGTGCGCCGCGGACGCGTGGCATTCGAACCGAGGCGCGGTCCGTGTCTCCTGCGACCACCGCCCGCTCGCGCGGCGCGGCCTCCATCACTCACGGCAGCCACCACGGCCCCACAATTTGCATCCAGAGCGCCCAGCCTAGCGCGGTGCCACCCAGTAAGCCAATCCACCCCGCCGTGCGCGCACCGTCACGCAGGTGACGCCCGACCCACCACAGGACGAGCGCGCAGAGCAGCGTCGTCACACCGAGCAACGCATCCCCCGACCAGCCCAGCGCAGTGCCCGCTTTGTACTCATCGAAGGCGGGTGGCGTCAGCTGACGGCCTCGCACACGCACCCAAAGATTCACCAGCGTGTAGGGCACGCCCACGGCGAAGCGAGACGCCGCCGTCACGGCGAGCGCGGCCGCCCAGACGGCGCGACCCGGGCCCCGTAGCCACGCACATCCTAGGAGCGCCAGCATAGCACTGACGATCGGACCGGTGAGCGCGACCAGCCCAGATGCCGCGAGCGGTACGTCGGCGCTCGGACCAGGGTCGACGCCGCTGAAGTGCAAGACGGGACTCGGGTACCCTACCAAGTGCGCAGCCCAAAAATGACCGAGTTCATGTAGGAGAATGGTGGCCGGTGCCAAGCAGAGACTCCACGCGGCCGCGGGGAGCGCCGGCCAACGCGATGTGAGTCGTGCACGCCGCGCGCTGTCCTCAGGTCGCCGCTGCTGCGCGGCCGAAGTGGATTCCAATGACATATGCGTAAAGAGTCTTGAAACCGAGTCGTCTGATTCGCCGCTTAACGCCTTGCGTTCTGCTGCAGCGCATCAAACAAAATGCGGCCGGACGGGCGACGTGCGCCAGCACGGCGACCGCCTGCCGCACACCGCGTTGCGCTGACAGCAGCAACGTCCCGTTCGGCAGTGCTCACTCTCGCGCCAGTCTGTCCCATGCGGAGTGCTCGTCCATCCATCGAATCGCCTTGGCCGAGATGGCGGCACAGCCGAAGAACCACAGGCCAGCAGCGAAGAAATGCGCGGGTGAGAGTATCGAAGGCAGTAGGATCGCGCCCGCTCCGCTGACCAGTCCCGCCGTGCACGAGAGTTGATACCAGAACTGTGCACCGGTGCGATCGGGGACGCCGATCAGACAAAAGCGAACCCATTCAGGCGGCGTGACATCCGTCCCTGCCTCGAACATCTCCTCGGCCGCGTGATTGACCGCGTCGACGCTCAGCCCCGCCTCAACTGCCGCCTCGCGAACATGGCGAAGCTGCACGGAATGTCCGGCGTCGAGCTGACTGGCGCGACGAAGGAAGTCCGCCGCCTCGGCCTCACTGAGCCAACGCTCGTCATTCGTGTCGCGACCCGTCATTCGATGTGATCTGAGGAAAGTTGGAATCTGCCGAACGCCTATTCGCTCGACCGACATACCGCCGTTACAGCGGTCGAGTTCCGGCGCACCACTCACGATCCCACTCGGCCCGCCACATCGCAACCCCACCATTTCACGGCATCCACGCGGCTCGCCCCCCGAGCGTATTCCTCCCTGGTTATTCGCTCGACCGACCTAACGCGCAACGCCGCATCGCCGACATCACGGGCTATGACGCATAACGCGCGTGCCACGACCGCGACGGCCACGACACGCGCGTTTCCAGCAGGCCAGCGCGCCCCTACCTTTTTACTCCCTACTCCCTACTCCCTACTCCCTACTCCCGCGCCACCCGCGCGTCTTCCCGCGCCTGTGACGCCGTGCTGTCCGTCCACAACTGCTGCGTCACACGCAACAACACAAACCCACTCACCGCCAGCACCGCGGTCAGGATCCACGCGGTCGTCAACCGTGACGGATCGCCCGACGCGTACAGGAAGTTGCCGATCGCGAACAGCGACGACCAGATCACCACGCAGCCCGAGATCCACCCCACGAACGCCGCGCCGATGCGATTCTCCTGCGCCACCTCGGCGTCGGAGACACCCGCCGCCGCGCGCAGTTCGCTCCACCCGGCTCCCACCGGCTTCACTTTCTGCACGAACGCAATGAGCGTGGCGCGATCGGTCGTGGGTCCCACGAACGCCGTGATCAACCACGCCACCGTGGTAATGCCCACCTGCACAATCGTAGTCGTCGCGAAGCCGGCGCCGGGCATGAAGTACGGCACCGCGAGTGACGTGATCAGCGACATCACCATCGCCACGATCTCACACCACGCCGACACGCGCCACCAGAACCAGCGCGCGATGTACAACAGCCCCGTGCCCGCACCAATCGACAGCAACACCTGAAACGCCTGCTGCGCTGAGCTCATGGTGAGACTGAGCAGCGCGGCGACGATGTAGAGACCGATCGTGGAGAGACGGCCCGCGTTCACGTAGTGCGCTTCGCTGCCGTCCTTCTTGATGAACCGGCGGTAGAAATCGTGCACGAGGTACGACGAGCCCCAGTTCAGGTGCGTCAAAATCGTCGACGAATTGGCCGCCAGGAGGCCGCCGATCATGAGCCCCACGAAACCCACCGGCAGGAACTTGAGCATCGCCGGAAACGCCGAATCGTGTCCGATGAGCGACGCGTCGGCATTCGGGAATGCGGCCTGGATCGACGCCAGATCGGGATACACGATGATCGAACACAGCGCGGTGATGATCCACGGCCACGGACGCAGCACGTAGTGCGCAATATTGAAGAACAGTGTGCCGCCCAGTGAATCCTTTTCCGACTTCGACGCCAGCATACGCTGCGCGATGTACGACCCGCCGCCCGGCTCGGCGCCCGGATACCAGTTCGCCCACCAGCTCACGGCGATCGGTAGAATGAAGATCATGAGCGCCAACTCGGACATGCTGAAGTTGGGGAGCATGTCGAGGATGGGCTGACCGGAGCCGTCCTTCACCGACATCACCGGTTGCGCGTTGGCGGTCGTGCTCTGCACCACCTGCAGCGTGGACAGCCGTTCCGTGAGCAGCTTGAGACCGAGCCAGCCGTCCGCCTCACCGGCCAACCGACGACCCACTTCCACCAGCGAGAACCACGCGGCCGCAAATACCGCCGTCATCTTGATGAAGAATTGGATCATGTCGATCACCAGCACGCCCCAGAGACCGGAGTGCGCCGCAAACGCCACGTTGAGCACGCCGCAGATCACGATCGTCTGCCACGGCGCGAGGCCGAACAGGATATTGGCGATCTTGCAGGCCGCCAACGTGACCATGCCCATGATGAAGCAGTTGAAGAACAGCCCCAGATACACCGCGCGGAAGCCACGCACCACCGACGCCGACTTGCCGGAATAGCGGAGCTCGTAAAACTCGAGGTCCGTCATGACGCCCGAGCGGCGCCACAACCGCGCGAAGAAGAACACCGTAGCCACGCCGGTAAGCACGAAGGCCCACCATTGCCAGTTGCCGGCCACGCCGTAGCGGCGCACCTGCTCGGTGACCCAGTTCGGCGTATCCGACGAGAACGTCGTGGCCACCATCGACAGGCCAGCCAGCCACCAGGGCACCGAGCGGCCGGAGGCGAAGAACTCCGAGGTACTGGCCCCCGAGCGCTTCGCCAGGAAGAGCGCCGGGACGAAGCACACCAGAATGGACGCCGCGGCGATGACCCAATCGATCCAGGAGATGTTCATGGGCCGGAATCTCGCGTTGGGAGCTCGGGTCGGCAACGCGTGACAGGGAAGGCCCGCTCTGAAACGCGCACTTTTCGGAATCTGGGGCCTAGACCTTCAAGTCCGAGCGCCGGGGGCCGATCCTCGTGGGGGTAGCGGGTGTTGCACGGTCGACGACGGCCTTGGACATACCGACTCACCTGGGTCGTTGAATGCCGCTCGACACCACATCCCGAATGCTTGCCCCGTTCCTCGATCGCCTCACGGTCGAGGAACTTGATGCGATCCCCTACGGCGTGGTCCAACTGGACCTCGACGGATTGGTCCTGTCGTACAATCGGGCCGAAGCCGAGAACGTCGGCGTGATGCCGCGCCCGTTGGGACAGCATTTCTTCTTTGAGGTCGCACCGAGTGCCAACGTGCCCGAATTCTTCGGACGCTTTCTGCACGGCGTGTCGGAGTGCCGGCTCGACGACACGTTCAGCTTCACCTTCTCGTGCGCGCTCATGCCGCGCCGCGTGATGGTCCGCCAATACTTCTCGATGCGCACCCGGACCATGTGGCTTTTCGTGGGCCAGCCGGATGGCTCGCCGTTCACGCGCCACACGGCATCGCACGGCATGTCGGCCATCCGGGATACACCGGCCTACGGCAGCGCACAGATCGCCGACCGCGTAGCGTAGGGCGACTTCGCGGAGAACAGCCAGTCGACGGAATGGGCACGGAGCCACCACATTGCATGGTGCCCGTGCCTCTCCCGCTTGTGCCTCCTCTCGGAGCCGTCGCATGACCGTTCGCCCGTGTACTCTCCTCTGCCTCGGCAGCAGCCTGCTGGCCACCGTGCTTGGCGCGCAGACGAAGCACCGCCTCATGCCCACACCGGAAACGGTGGCCGTTGGGCACTACTGGTCGGAAACCAAGCCGGTGTTACGCATCAAGTCGGGTGACGAGGTCACGATCGGCACCCTGATCACCTCGAATCCCACGCGATTGGAAGGCGCCGGCGTGAAGCCGGGCGACGTGGAGCCAGCCCTGCGCGCGATCACCGATCAGGTGAAGGATCGCGGTCCGGGCGGACACATTCTGACCGGCCCGATTTTCGTGGAAGGGGCCGAGCCGGGCGATGTGCTCGAAGTACGCATCAAGAAGGTCGACCTGGCTATTCCGTACGCGTACAACGCCTTCGGTCGCACCAGCGGCTTCCTTCCGGAAGATTTTCCGTATGCGAAGATGCGTATCATCCCGCTCGATGCGAAGAAGATGATGGCGCGCTTCGCCCCCGGCATCGACATCCCGCTCCGTCCATTTTTTGGCAGCATCGGGGTCGCCCCGCCGCCGTCACGTGGACGCGTAAGCAGCGCGCCGCCCGACATTCACGCCGGCAATCTGGACAACAAGGAGCTGGTGGCCGGCACGACCTTGTTCATTCCCGTGCACGTGCCAGGGGCCCTGCTGGAAGTGGGCGATGGACACGCCGCGCAGGGCGACGGCGAAGTGGACATCACCGCGCTCGAGACGTCTCTGACCGGCGTGCTCGAAGTGATCGTGCGGAAAGACATGACGCTCACGTGGCCGCGCGGCGAAACGCCCACGCATTGGATCACGATGGGCGCCGACAAGGATCTCGTGGTCGCCACCAAGACCGCGTTGCGTCAGGCGATCGAATTCCTGCAGACGAAAGGCCTGTCGAAGGACGACGCCTACATGCTGTCGAGTGTCGCGTGCGACGTGCGCATCACGCAGCTGGTGGACGGCAACGTGGGGGCGCACGTGATGATCCCCAAGGCGATCTTCACCAAGGGGAGGTAGGCGCCCGAGAACGGGGTTGAATCACTGGATGACGCGATGCCGTACGCGCCGCGGAATACGGCTGAAGCTATTCGCCCGATACAGGCGCCACATGGAGCGCATCGAGCGCTCCGCGTTCGCGCCAGAGCATCGCACGCGAGACATGACGTGAACCATGTGCGGGCGGATCGGTGACCGACACGCCGCTCTCATGTGCCGTCACGCCCTGCTGTGCTGCCTCGAGCCAGATAAAATCCTGCTGCGCCATCTCCAGCGTGTAGTACGGACAGACTCCGCTGCGTATCGCGTTGATGAAATCCTCGTGCATGCGAACGTAGCCAAGCGTGTCCCGAAAATGGGTGCACAGCGATGCGGCGCGCCCCGATGTCACGCTCAGCGCGCCGTTGGATTCGAAGGTCACGGCACCGAGGGTGCCTTGCACCGTCGAGAGGCGCGCACCGCCCAGCGGCGCCGCCAATTCCCAGGAGTGCGCGAGAGAACCAACAGCACCGTTGGCATAGCGAAAAACGGTGAGCGAACTGAGATCCGCTCCCGAATCGTCGCCAGCGCGCAGGCCACTCACGTGCGTCAGCTCCAGGCCGATGCGCGCGGCGAACGCGATCCAGTGCACCCCCGCTTCGAACAGAGCGCCACCCCCCGATAATTCCGGCTTCGCACGCCATCCAACCGCCGGCTGGCGACGCGTCGCGTTGAGCAGCACGAAGCGCACGTCGCCGAGATCTCCACGCTCCACATGGCGACGCAGCTTTTGCGTGAACGGCTTGTATACGTAATTCTCGGCCACGCACACCAAACGGCCCGTGGCGGCGGCCGCACGTCGGACCACGTCGAAATCACCCGAGGTGCTGAACGCCGGCTTCTCCACCACGACATGGCGTGATGCCGCGAGCGCCATCAACGTGAGTTCGAGGTGGGAGAACGTCGGAGTCGCGACCAGCACGATCGCGGTTTGGGGATCGGTGACCGCATCGCTGTAGCTTCCCCATGAGGCCACGCCGCGGTAGCGTTTGCAGTATTGCGCCGCGCGGGCGGGATCCCGACTCGCAAACGTGAGCTCGACGTCGGGCAGTCGCCGCAACGCGCGCGCATGAATACGCGCCGCGTACCCGCATCCGAGAATGGCGATGCGAAGTCGCTGAGACCGCATTGTCGTCATCATCGCGGGTTGGTGATTGCAAGGACGGTGCAGCTCGCCAGCGCGACACGAATGCCGACATAGGCCGGTACAAAATGACGACGACGGACGAGCATCTCCGGGTGCATGATTGCCTTGCCGGCGAATTTGCCTCGAGGCCGATCGGGGAAGCCGAATGTCTTGTAGTTCTCCGAGATTGCGCGTTCGTAGCCGATCGCCGCAAGCGCAGCCAGCAAGGCGCCGACACCCAGCGAATACAGCAGCAGCGCCATTATCATCGCCAGCGCCGGACTGCGAAAGAATTTGAGCGTCTCGAAGCCTTCAATGGGTGCGTCCTTCCAGGCGCCGCCGACGGCGATGACAAATCCGACCACCGCGCCAAGCAGCCCGGCCTGCCACCGTGCGCCGCCGCTGCCGATCCATCGCTGGACCACCACAATGGAAATCGCGATCAGCGCCACGTAGGCGATGCCGGATAGCCACCGGCGCGTTTTCGACTCGACCACGACGCCACGCACGGCGATCTGCATGGGAATGGTGTACTTCGACTGGTTCTCTGTGCGAAAGAACGATTTCCATGTTTCGACGACCAGGCGTTCCGTGCCGTATGCCAGTCCGAACAGGAGCAGAATTGCGTGCGGACTCGGCAGCGGCAGCCGCACCACGAACTGGATAAGCAGTGCAGCGCATGCACCGATCACGATGCTGCGGGCGAAGCGCGGCCAGTCGAAGCCTTCGTGGGCGGCATCTTTGTACATGCCCCAGATGGCAGCGTCCGTGCCGGCGAAAGCGCCGACCAACAACGCGGTGGCGAGTACGGTGACGGTATCGGTCATGTTGTGCTTAGAGCCGGATGAAGGATCAGATGACGGTTGCGAAACGGCGTGGTTGAGACCTGCGCGGCGGCGAGGTGCGTGCCGATGCGCAGCGCGTTCGCGGCGATGGTAAGACTGGGATTGAGTCCGGCCGATCGGGGCAGCGCGCTGCCATCGCTCACGAAGAGATTGTTTACGCCGCGAAAGCGACCGTCCACATCGAGCGGTGCGGATCGCTCATCGACGCCCATACGGACGGTACCCAGCGCGTGCGAGAAGGTGTTGACGTCGGCGGTACACGTACCGAGGGCACCGGCTTCGTACAGGATGGCCCGCGCGCGAGATGCCAGTACGCGATTGGCGGACCGATCACGCGCCGAGTACCGATGCGTGATACGAAGCCGCGGCATCCCGTAGCGATCGGATGCGTGGTCATCGAGGCGTACGCCGTTCGCCGATTGCGGCTGATCTTCCGCCATCACCAGGAGCGCCTGCGCGCGGGCGAGAAAGAGCGCGGCAGGCGCCCCCAGAAGGCGCGGGATGGAGGCACGGACAAGGCCCGGAGCCAGTGTCATCTGCTGGAGGCTGCCCAGCGGACCGCGCGGGGCATCGTCGTCGCTGCAACCATGGTAGAAATCATTGATAGCGACTTGCTTATCGTATTCCCGAGCCGGATTTGTCTGGCGGGCAAACAGACCAAAGGTCACGGAATTGCAATGGCGTGTCAGATAGCGTCCAATGATCATTCCCGCGGGTCCGACGCGATCAAGTTCCGAGGCGAGTAGCAGATGTGGTGTGGCGAGCGCCCCAGCTGCCACGATCACGTGGCGGGCATCCACTCTTTCGGTGACACCGGTTACGCGATCGACGCACTCCACGCTGGTAATTCGCGCGCCGCGGCGCAGCAACTTCGTGCACACGGTGTTGATACGCAGGGTCATGCCAGAGGCGATCAGCGCCGGAATCAATCGCGTCGCAATGTCGTTCTTCGCCTGAGCAGCGCAGGCGAACCCGTCACAGGTCCCACACCTTATGCAGCTCGCCATTTCGGACGCCGGCACGAAGTTGATCGCCAGCGGGATGCGACTCGCATGCAGCCCGAGCCGTCGTGCCGCGGACGCGATCCGCGTCGCGCTCGGCGCGAGTTCGCTCGGGGCATGACGGAACGCGTGTTGACGGAAAGGTTCGGTCGGATCAGCTCCGCTCTCACCGCACACGCCGAGCATGCGTTCGGCCATGTCGTACGACGGCTCGAGATCGGCGTAGCGGATCGGCCATTGAGCCAGGCTCTCGCCGACGATGTGCGGGTCGGACTCGAAATCCGTCTCACGGAAGCGATACGATGCGCCGCCGTAGAAAACCGACTGGCCGCCGACGCAATTGATGGAGCCGAGTTTCGTGCGCGGCCAGGCGTCTTCAACGCGGTACGCGGACTCGGTGCTGAAATGCGACGAGATGTAGCCGGCGGCGCGGTCCCCCCAGTTCTCGGGGCCGCGGGATACCCAGCCGCCGCGTTCGATCATCAGTACGCGCAGTCCCCGCTTGACGAGCGGGTAGGCGGCCATGGCGCCGCCGAATCCGCTTCCGATGACGACCACGTCCCAGCTCATGGCTGTACCCTCGCCACCATGGCACCCCGACGTCGTACGGTACCAAGCAGATTCGCCACGACGTGCGGAGCTTCTTCGTGGGGAAAGTGACCAATGCCAGGTAGCCGCACGATCGCGAGTCGGGCACCGAGCGGACGCAGGAGGTCGAGTTCGTCTGGGCCGGCGCCCGATTTGTGTGGCGCACCACCGAGGATGACTGTGACCGGCACCCGAAGTTGGTCGATGATCTGCTCCAACGTGTCGCGCTCCATCGTTTGATGGAGCCGCATAGCAAGCGCCACGACACGGCTGATGTCGTTCAGCATCGGATCGACGTACGCGCGCTGCACGGAATCGGTCAGCCATCCGTGTTGGCCCGCGTGTTCGCGCACGCCATTGGCGAGCCGACCACGCACGTACGCTCGTCCTCCGGGAAATCGGGTGACGAGCGGAATGAATCGAATCGAGCCACGGAGTGTCGTGCCGGCGCTGGCGCGCAATGCACCCGCGTCGAGAAACGTGAGTGACGCCACGCGCGTCGGCGTCAGCGCGGCGAGCCGTATAGCGACACCTGCGCCGTTTGCATGTCCAACGACGTGCGCGTCGTACACGTTGAGCGAGATCAGCGCGCGATCGACGCGACGGGCGAGCGCTGCATACGAGACGTCCTGCGAATCGAGCGAGAGTCGGTAGGGATCGATGATGACCACACGGGCGCTGTCGCGTTGCAGCACAGCCTCGAGCGCGCGAAACCCGGCAACGCCCCCGACGAGGCCGGTGATCAGCACCCAGGCGGGCTGCCCCCCGGCTTGGCGACCGGTGGTGTGATCACGTGGTGCTTGTGCCGCGAGCGGAGAGCGGTCGGCACTTACCACTGTCATCGCGAGCAGCCGTAACGACAGCATTGACAGCAGCATGAGCCTTGGGCGCGCGGAGCGTGTCATAGTCTGTCCGTGGTTCGTGGTGGGCGCCAATACGTCGGTCCACCATCAAACGCGGATTTTCTGGTCGAATCAGTCGGACCAATGCCGTATCGATGCCGTTGCGTACGGCCGCACCGCGCGGCCTGCTTGACAAGATGTCGATTGCGTTGCCCTATCTGTCCAGGCCGACTGAATGGCCGACTGACAGTTTTGCTGGCATCTCTCGCCATTTGCCGTCGCCTCTGCGCATGACATCCAATGACTCCGGGCGCGATGCGCCAGACGCACCGCCAGATGTGACTGGTCTCCTGCATGCGTGGGGGACCGGCGATCACGCGGCGGCGGAAGCATTTCTGCTCGCGGTATATCGCGAGCTGCACGCACAGGCCTCGCGAGCGATGCGTGCTGAGTCCGACGTCACGCTGCAGGCCACCGCACTCGTGCATGAGACGTACCTCCGGCTGATCGACCAGCATCGCGTGGTGTGGAAAGACCGCGCGCACTTTTTCGGCGTGTCAGCGCAATTGATGCGTCGCGTGCTTGTCGATCACGCACGCGCGCGTCACGCGGACAAGCGCGGCGGCGGCGTCGCTCATCTCACGCTGGACGACGAGCTTGCGACGGCCGTCGACGAGGCGCCCGAAGTGCTGGCACTGCATGAGGCGCTGGAACGGCTGGCCGTGATCGATCCGGACCAGGCCCGAATCGTCGAGCTGCGCTACTTCGGCGGTCTGACCATCGAAGAGACCGCAGAAGCGTTGAGCATAGGTCAGACCACGGTGAAGGCCGAGTGGGTGATCGCGCGCGCATGGCTGCGAAGGGAGTTGCACGCGTCATGAACGCCGAGCGGTGGCGTGAAGTAAAGCGCGTGCTTCTCGCGGCACTGGAAATCCCGCTCGCTGAGCGGCCGGCAGTGCTGGCGGCGCAGTGTGGAGGTGATACCGCGCTGCGACACGAAGTGGAGACGCTGCTGGCCGCGCACGATGATCTCGACGCGCACGAGGAGCCGGCTCGCCTGTTCGTCGCCGATCGATCGCTGCGCACGGTGCACGGGGCGCTGGCGACGGAGGTGCAACAGTTGCGGACCCGCGTCGAAACCGGGCTGGCCGACGATTTCGATATTCTCGGCGTGCTTGGCGAGGGCGGGATGGGCTCCGTGTTTCTTGCGCAGGAACGCTCGTTGGGGCGCACGGTAGCCATCAAAGTGCTGCGCCCCGATCGTGCCGCGCGCCCGGGCAGTCGCGAGCGATTTCACCGGGAAGCGCGGATCGCCGCTCAGCTTTCACATCTCGGCATCGTTCCGCTGTACTCATTCGGAGAAGTGGACGGACTCTGGTATTTCGTGATGGAGTACGTGCGCGGCCCGTCACTCGCTGAGCGACTGGAAAGCGAGGGGCGTCTTCCGCCGGGAGAGGTGCGACGCATCATGCTGGCGATGGCCGGTGCACTGGAGCACGCGCATTCACGTGGGGTCGTGCATCGGGATATCAAACCGGCGAACATCCTGATGGATGAGACGTCGGACGAACCGCGCTTGGCCGATTTCGGCATCTCCAAGTTCGACGGTGCGCCAGAGCAGATCACCCTCACGGGGGCGATTGTCGGCACGCCGCTGTTCATGTCGCCCGAGCAATCGATGGACGGTGGACAGGTCGACGCGCGTAGCGATCTCTATTCGCTCGGTGCGGTGGCGTATGCCATGCTGACGGGCCGCGCACCGATTACCGGGAACAGCGCGGTGGATGTGCTGTCGCGCCGCCAGCTCGAGGACCCGGTGCCGCTGCGAGAGTTGGCGCCCGGATTACCGACGGACTTTGCGTATATCGTGATGCGATGTCTCGAGCGCGATCCTGATCAGCGATGGCCCGACGCGGGCGCGCTGCAAAATGCGCTGCGGAACAGCGGCAACGTGCATCGCAGCGAACTGCCGATGGCGATCGCCGATCTCCCCGGGTACGCCGCCTATGCGCTGACTTGGCTGATCCTCTGGGGGACATTCGCGTTCAGCAGCGACCGCGGGCTGACCAGCCGTCTGCTGCTCATGCTGCTTGCCGTGCTGGTCCCTATCGGCACGGCCTTGCACTTCTGGCGCGTGCGTGAGCATGGCGTGCGCTTTCGGCAGCTGCTGCGGTTGGTTGGCCGCCCCCCGCGCTGGTGGGGCGCCTGGTGGCCGCGGCGGCTGCGTGGACCGGATGACCTCTGGCCGCTGCTACCGCCGGTGGCGCGGCTGGTTCGATGTGTGATCACGCTGGCGTTCGTAGCATTGGCATTCGTGGCCCTGATGGCCGACCGCACAGCAGCTCCGTTCGACGTGGCGCAAACGGTGGCGCTGGCCGTGCTTCTCGTCATTTTCCCCGCGACCGTGCTGCTCGCGCTGTTTTGGATCCGACAGCAGCGTATGAGCCTGGATCATACCATTCAGTTCTTTCTGGCGTCGACGGTGTCGTCGACGTTCTGGCGCGAGCCCGCCATCGCCAAGCTCCTCTCTTCATCCGCCGCGTCCGTGCGTCCACCCGACGCCGCGGTAACGGCGGATCATGCGCGCGCCGTCGAGGAGCTGGTGCGTCGATTCCCTTCGACACTCGAACCGGTCGGACGCACGGCGTTGCGTGCCGTGCAACACCGGTTGGCAGGTATCGCCAGGATCGAACGCGATATGGCGATTCTGGCACGCGACACGAGCCCGGTGGAGATCAATCGACTCAACGCACGGCTCGCGGGATTGTCGGCGAGCGAGAGTCTCAGCGCCGATCACCGGGCGCTGATCGACACCGTGCAGCAGGAGATTGACCTGGTTCGCAAGATTCAGGGTCAGCACACGCTTGCCGTTGCCAAACGCTCGGCGCAAGTCGCCGAACTGCGCGCGTTGTGGACCCAGCTGACGGCACTGGTCGACGCCGAACGTCAGGGCGACGCGATGGTCCGTATGGCGTCGGAGCGCGTGCAAGCGCTGTGCACGCACATGATGGAGCCGACGACCGATGCGCACGGCAGCCGTCAACCGTAAGCTGCACACTTGCACGATAGATGGAGAGCGCGGTAGCGGTGCAGCAGCAGATTGCCGATCGTGATACCGCCCACGACCAGCAGCGGTGGCGGGAACGACACGTCAGGACCGCAGTCGGTCGGCGGCGTTGGGTTCGCTGATGTGGGCGGCCACTCTCCTTGAACGCAGTCGGTTGGGTTGGAACTGATCACACAGAGGCTAAGCGACAAGGAGAACAAGAGTTGTTCTCCTTTTCTCCTTTGCTCTGCGTGATCAGTTTCAATCCCCCGGCAGCATCGCCCACAGTGCCGTGCGGCCCACGTTGCAGTGCACCGCGCGCGACAGCGGCGTGCACGCCCCCCAGCTCAGCCACAGCGCGTGGCGCGCCAGATGATGCGCGTGCCACGGCTTCACGGCGCCGGCATTGGCCACGAGGCGGGTAATCCGACCGCGGCGACCGGGCACAGGGTGAAACACGGTCTCGACTCCAGCGCGGCGAACCGGCTCGTCGTCCTGCCATTTGTCGAGCTGTTCGATGCCCGCTGTCATCGACGTGATATCGGTCGAGGCCGTGGCGGCCGCGTCGATGGCGTACACCGCGGCGCGCGACGGCGTGGGCAACAGCAGCACGCCAACGAACGCCCAGAGCGTCATCGCGGCGGCGAGCGTGATCACGCCGCCGGCCGTGGCGGGTGACACGTCAGTGAGCAGGAGGGCGACCGCAAAGCCGATCGTGTTCCAGCCAATGGCGCCGAAGACGCCGCGCAGATGCGCCCCGCTCGTGCTGATGATGTGGCGACGCCGAAGCATCGCGGTCAGCGCCGCGTCAGGCAGTTGCGCCCAGCGCGCCGGCACCACGAGCGTTCGGGCGGTGAGCCCGGACCAGCCGCCTACGAAGCTTTCATCGGGGCTCTCGACCACCTGCACCCGCGATACATCAAGACCGGCCTGCGTCGCTGCACGCGCGATGCGCTCGGGCGTGGGTACGACCGGGAGGTTCGCAATCACCCGCGACATGCGCCCCCGCCCCGCGGCCAGGAGCAATTGCACCACCACGAACACGGCCACGGCAGCGGCACTCCCGCCCGCTCGCGCCGCCAGCATCAGCGCGGCGGACGACAGCATCCACACCGCCCACTGCACCGCCACGCCGCGCAGCCAACGCGCCAGCCACGTCGACGCCCACTCACGACGTCGCACCAGCCACGCGCCGCCAATCAGGTCGAACATGAGGAAGGCCACCTGCGCGAACGCGAAGATCAGCCCCACGCGAAACAACGCCGCTGGCACCGGATGGGCGGTGGACAGCGAGAGCCCCTGCGATGGAATGCGGAAATACAACAACGCGGCCGCCAGCAGGACCGCGCTTCCGACGCCGGAGATACCGAGGTACAGTCGGGCGCGGGCGTACGTGACGCCGCGAGGCAGCGTGTTCACAGGCAAAGTCGAGATCGTCATTCAATGATAACGCTCCGACGGTACGTTCAGGTTGCAGCAACTTTCACGCATCCACTTCCCTCTTGTCCACGCCGCCGATGCCGCTGCCTCGTTTGACACGCATTGCCCTCGCCCTCGCGTTCCCACTGAGCACCGCTCACTCGCAGCCGCATACGGAGCCGCTCCCTGGACCACCGGTGTCGCTCGACCTCGCCCTCGGCGGCGGTGCCATGCAACACGATCCCTACGCCGACGCAAACGGCATTCAGGCCGAAGCGCTGCTGGCCGCGCGTTTCCTGACGCGGCCCGGCGGCTCGCTCGTTCTGGCGGCGAATGGGTTCGCGACCGTCGTCGGCTTCGGGAGCGACCTCGAGTGCTTGATCGACCCCAGCGTTTCAGGCTGCGTCGCCCGCGCCATGCTCGAGCCGATCGCGGCGCTGCTCGGCGGTGCAGAGTTACGACGGTATGGCGCCGCCTTGCGCGTACTGGCCGGCCCGATCCGATATAGGACGGGAGACGCGGGACCACGCACCGGCTCCCACGTACGCCTCGATCTCGCCGTGCCGGCGTCGAGCCGCATGGCGGTCGTCCTCGCCACGCGCATGTCGTACGTCGGACGCTTCCGCGGCGAAGCCCTCCAGATTTTCAGTATGAGTGTAGGTCTTCGCTTTCAGCGCTGAATCCGATACGCGACATGCCCCAATCGTGACGGCGACCGGTAGCCGAGTCCGTCGTTCCGCCGTAGCGTAACCGTATGGACCGCCGACTCTTTCTCACCGACCTCTCGCGCTACGCCGCGCTCGCCGCCGTCGTTCCCAACGTCTGGCGCGTGACCAGTCGACCACGCTTCGCCGACGATCCGTTCCAACTCGGCGTCGCGTCGGGCGATCCGACCGCTACCGGCGGCGTGCTCTGGACACGACTCGCACCGCGTCCGTTCGAACCCGACGGCGGGATGGACGGCACCCGCACCGCCGTGAATTGGGATGTCGCTGACGACGACCAGTTCAAATCGGTCGTGAAGAAGGGACGCGCCACGGCCGCCCCCGAGCTGTCGTTCAGCGTACACGTGGACGTGGATGGGCTGCAGCCGGATCGCTGGTACTTCTATCGCTTCACGTCCGGCGACGCCGTCAGCAAGACCGGCCGGTTCCGGACCACACCGGCCGATGGCGTGAAGTCACCGCTCGCGTTCGCCTTCGCGTCGTGTCAGCGGTGGGACCAAGGCTACTTCACCGCCCTCGGACATCTGGCGCAGGAAGAAATCGACCTCGCCGTGCACCTCGGCGACTACATCTACGAGTACGCCAGTCCATCCACCGCCGTGCGAAAGCACCAAGGACTCGAGATCCGCACGCTCGACGACTATCGGCGACGCTATGCGCAGTACAAGTCCGACGCCGACCTGCAGGCGGCGCATGCCCGCTGCCCGTGGCTCGTCACGTGGGATGACCACGAAGTCGACAACAACTACGCCGGGCTCGCCGGCGAGAATGTCATGGAGTCGGCGGAACAGATGCGCACACGCCGCGCGGCCGCCTATCAGGCGTGGTGGGAGCACCAGCCGGTGCGCGTGCCGCGCGCGCAGTCGTGGGCCGACCTCACGATCACGCGCACGATCAACTGGGGCGCGATGGCGCGCTTCTGGATGCTCGACACGCGGCAGCACCGCGACGTGCAGGTGTGCGCCGACGTACCCCTCAAGGAGTGCGCGCCATGGACCGATGCCAAACGCGGACTGCTGGGCGCAGCCCAAGAGAAGTGGCTGGTGGACGGACTCGGCGCCTCGAAATCGCACTGGCAAGTGCTCGCCAATCAGGTCATGATGGCGCCGTACGACTCGGCGCCGGGCGACGAAGTACGCACGTCGATGGATCAGTGGAGTGGATACCCGGTGGCGCGCGATCGACTCCTGACCGAAGTCGCCAAGCGCGCCCCGAATCGCACGGTGACCATTACCGGCGACATTCACACGAATTGGGTGAACGAACTGCACGCCGATTTCTCACGCCCCGACAAGCCCACGATCGGTGCAGAGTTCGTGTGCACCAGTATCTCGAGCGGCGGCGATGGCAATGACGTGCCGGCGCAGCGGATGGCCACGATGCAAGGCGACAATCCGCACCTCAAGTGGTTCGAGAATCGCCGTGGCTATGTGCGGTGTCGGGTGACGGAGGCGGATTGGACGGCGGAATACCGCAGCGTGCCGTTCGTGACGAAACCGGGAGCGCCGATCAAGACGGCGAGCGGGTGGAAGGTGGAGCACGCACGGCCGGGGATAACAAAAACCCAGTAATAAGTGTGTACTGGTCAGAGTTCTGGCGTCAGACTGCTTATAGTGGTCAGAGTCCAGCAAACGACAGTCCGCAGTCACTCAGCGTGTGATGGTGCGGCCCGCACCGGACGTGGTGCTCCACGATGAACCGTGCCACCCCGCCATCATATTCTCGGCACTGCGGACTGTCGTTGCTCAACTCTGACCACTATACCCAGTCTGATCCCTGAGCCTGACCGTCAGAACTCTGACTACTGGGTTTTACATCCGCAAATCCGTCGGCATCAGCGCGCTGAACTCTCGCGTCTGCATCCGTCCGCCGCCGCGCAATCCCTCGACGATGCCATCCGCGTGATCATCGTCGACGCCGAGTGAACGCAGGCTGTGGTACGCCATGCCGAAGGCCAGTTCGCGTTCGCCCATCAGCGCCTTGCTCACGCCGAGCTGTTCGAACATCGCCTGCTCCTGATCGCTGTGCGTGCGTACCACGATATCGATGGTGGGATTCTTCGCGCGCACCATGTCGATGATGTGTCGCGCGTGATATGGATCGGGGGCGGCGATCACCAGCAGCCGGGCCGTGCCCGGGTATGCGTGCTCCAGGATTCCCGGGCGGGTGGCATCGCCGTAAATCGAGGCGACACCAATGGTGCGCATGGCGTCCACCACGCGACGATCCTGTTCGATCGCGACGAATGGCACGCCTTGGCGCTGCAGCGCGTCGCCGATCGTGCGCCCGACGCGACCGTACCCGATCAGAATCGCGTGGCCCACGGTGATCGTCTCGAACAGATCCGTATGGGCCATGCGCGGCGCCTTCTGCCGCTCCATGCGATCGAGCAACCGCGGATGCCGAGCGATCCACGTGGACAACCGGTCCAGCGTCGCGAAGAGCATCGGATTGAGGACGATCGTACAGAGCGCCGCCGCCAGGATCAGACTGCGTCCCTCGTCCGACAGCACGCCCAGCGACACGCCCATGCCGGCGAGGATGAACGAGAACTCGCCGATCTGACCGAAGCTGGCGCCGATGCGGAGCGAGGCGCCAAGCGGATGGCGTAGCAGCACCATCAGCACCGTGGCGACCACGGTGTTGCCGAGCAACACGATCGCGACCGTCGACAGCACCTTCGCGGGCTGCGTGAGCATAACGCCCGGATCGAGCAACATGCCGACCGACACGAAGAAGAGCACGGCGAACGCGTCTTGCATGGGCAGCGCGTCGGCACCGGCACGATGACTGAGGTCCGATTCGCTGATAACCACGCCGGCCACGAACGCGCCGAGTGCAAACGACACGCCGAACAACGTGGCGGCACCGACAGCCACCCCGAGCGACACGGCCAACACGGCCAACGTGAACAGCTCGCGTGAGCCGCTGCGCGCCACGTGCGTGAGCAGCCACGGTACCGCGCGACGACCGACCACGCCCATCAGCACGATGAACGCCACCATCTTCACCAGCGTGAGCGCCACCGAGGTAAGCAGCTCGGTACGCCCCATCGGCGATGCGCCTGCGGTTCCAGCGCCCAATGTGCTCAGGATCGCGGGCAGCAATACGAGGGCGAGCACCACCAACAAGTCCTCGACCACCAGCCAACCCACGGCCACGCGACCGTCGATCGAGTCCATGAGCCCGCGATCTTCGAGGACGCGCAGTACCACGACGGTACTGGCCACCGATAAGGACAGCCCGAACACCAACGACGCCGCCGACGTCCACCCCCACGAACTGGCCAGCCAGTATCCCAACCCGATCGCGGTAAGCATCTGCAGCGTCGCCCCCGGCAGCGCGATGCGACGCACGCGCAGGAGGTCGCCGGGCGAGAAGTGCAGTCCCACGCCGAACATCAGCAGGATCACACCGATCTCGGCCAACTGGCTGGCCAGCCCCACGTCGCCCACGAACCCGGGCGAATGCGGTCCAAGCGCGATGCCCGCCAGCAGATAGCCGACGAGCGGCGGCATTTTCAGCTTCGACGCGATGAAGCCGAACAGGAACGCCGCGCCAAAGGCACCGGCAATCGTGAAGAGGAGGGCGGTTTCAGGGTGCATGACGAGGGAAAGCTAGCGCCACGAATGACATGTGCGAGATTCACCGCATGACCTCATCCCGTCGATTCCTCATGGCGCTGCTTGGCGGCGCCTCGTTGCTCTCTACGGCCTGCGCCTCTGGCGGCGCCCACACCGCCGTGCCCATCGGCGCGGCCGCCGCTGCGCTGCGCGTGTACGACAGCAAGGCCAATCGCTTCATTCCCTTTACGCAACTGGCCGACGCCGCGGCCAAGGCCGACTTCGTCTTCTTCGGCGAGCAGCACGACGATCCGGCCACGCACGCCAGTGAACTGGCGGTCCTGGCCGCGCTCGGTGAGCGCAGGCCGAGCGTCGTGGTCACGCTCGAGATGTTCGAACGCGATGTGCAGCCGCTGGTCGATCAGTATCTCGCCGGCACGATTTCGGAAGCGAATTTCCTGGCGGGTTCGCGCCCGTGGGATCGCTACACCACCGACTATCGCGCGCTGGTGGAGTTGGCGCGCGTGCGTGGCTGGCCGGTGGTCGCGGCGAATGTCCCGCGGCGCTTGGCCAGTGCGGTTGGCCGTCGCGGACTGGCGTTGCTCGATACGCTCAACGCGGCCGACCGTCGCTTCATCGCGAAAGAGAACATCTGCCCGAAGGACGCCTACTACACGAAGTTCGCGCAGACGATGACCGGCCACAGTGCCGGCGGCGGACCGCCGACGGCCGGTGATGCGGCGGCGATGGCGAAGCTGACCGACACGTTCTACGAAGCGCAGTGCGTGAAGGACGAAGCGATGGGCGAAGCGATCGTGAACGCGTGGCGCGCCGCGCCCAAGGGCGCGATCGTGTTTCAGGTCGACGGCGCGTTTCACAGCGATGCCGGCCTCGGCACCGCCGAACGGGCACGGCGTCGTGCGCCGGACGCCAAGACTGTCGTGCTGAGCGCGATCCCGATCGCCGATCTGTCGAAGGCGAACGGCAAGGCGCACGCGGACAAGGGTGACTACATCCTCTTCACGCGCGCGCCGAAGTAAACGACTAGGCCGCGCTGTAGCCGCGGTCGATCAAAAAGGTGCGCACCTTTTCCGGGTTCCGTTCCACTTCCAGGGAGCCCGGACGCAAACCGGTGCGAATGAGTACCCCGCTGCCATCACTGGCCGCGATCACGAACGCATCCGTCGTCACGCACACCACCTCGGCCGTATCGGTGAGCTGCCCCGGATGTCCCGAGAAGTGCATCACCGAGCCTTCCGTAAGTCCCTCGGCCCGCACGGCGCCCGTCGGCTCGCTCCAGGTCACACCAGAAAAGAGCACGATGTCGTTGCTCCCATTGGCGAACGCCTCGACCGGCACGCCGTACATCCCTTCGGCGTCTTCGATGTCGGCCTGCAGCCGGTACGCGTCGAACAAGGATTCGACCTCGACCGTCTCGCACTGAATGCGCACCGCGCGCTGATCCTGCAGCACCACGGTGACGGAATGTTCGGCCACCATCATGCCGCGCCACGCGCCGCGCAGCAGACGGAGCGCCTCAACGGTTTCAGGCGTGGCTTGGAAACGATACTCGCGCACAAGATCCTCAGGGTGTAGTCGACCCTGCAATCTCGCTATTGGGCGCGTCGCAGCACATAGGCGCGACGGAAGGCGAAATCGCCTCCGATCGGCCGGGCCTCCTGCACGAGCCGGATCTCGGACGGCGAGAGCTCGAGCGTTTCACGGATCATCGTGGGTTCGTCGCCATTGTGCTCCTCACCTTCGAGCACGAGCCGGAGCGCGTCGCCGTTCCGCCCCCCTTCACTGCTGCGCACAGCAAAGGCTTGCGGCGCCGTGGCTCCCGCATCGCCCCACACTGCGTCGGTCATGGTTCGATCGAAGTGCACATGGTCGACGTGCGGCAGGGATGTGCCGGAGAGGTCGGAGCTGTAGCGCAACTCGAGTCCGTCCTGATCGGGCGCGGGCACCACCTGCAGCGCCGCCGGTCGCGTCACACGCGTCCCCGTCCCCGTCCCCGTCCCCAGCCCGTCGGCGACCTCGAGCGTCCCCTTCCACGTGCCGACAAAGTTGACGTACAGCTGATCACGCGCCGGCGCTTTCGATGCGGGCGTCGGTCGCACACAGGCATGCAGCAGCACGACCGCCAAGGCGGTCGTCGTAGCTGCGAAGAGTGTACGAAGACGTGAATGCATGGAATGCGGAAGGCGGGGAGGGACCGGCAGCAGTTAGACACCATGAACACGCCAGAGGGTTCAAACCCTGCGCAAACGGGGTGAGACGCGTCCTGAAGGACACACCCCACCCCGCGCTTTTGCTGAGTATGGAGTCGGGAGTAAGGAGTAAGAAGTGCTCCGTACTCCTTACCCCTTACCCCTTACTTCCTACGGTCTTCCTCCTCGTCCGGACCGAACGGCGAACCACCGCCCATCGCGCCCTTGTTCTCGACGCGTAGCTTGCCCTTCACGATGGTCGTGCCGACCTGCAGCACGATGCCGTAGTCGCCCGTGTCAGCGGTGCCGCCACCGCCGAACCCACCGAATCCGCCGCCGCCACGACCACCCGGCGCCGGCGCCGGAAGGCCGATCAGCGAGAAGATCTTGATCACGGCTGCGCTCGGTGCCGCCGGTTGTGCGATCACCGGTGCCTGCACGGCGCCGGCACGCGGCGGGGCCGCTTCAGCCGGACGCGCGCAGAACGGTTCCCACTGCGTGAGCGGACGCTCGCAGCTGCCCGCGCCGCCACGTCCACCACCACCACCTCCGCCACGGCCGCCGAACGGCACGTTGCCGAGCCCCGGCGGATTGATCAGGGCACGAGCCTGCGCGATGGCGGCGCTGTCGAACTTGGCCTTGGTGAGAGAATCGAGCACCTGCGGTGCCCGCACGGCGCGCAGGATGCTGTCGCGCTTCTCGCTGGCCGAGAGGGCCGCGCGACCGGTCGGGCGCGGCGTGATCGCATACGCCCACGTGACCGTGTGCAAACCCGGAGCGCCCGGGCCGGTGAGCGTGGTGAGCGTGTCACCGCCGGCGTCCACGATGCTGATGCGGGCCGACGTCGAGCCAGGCGTCGTGATGCGATACGAAATCGCGGCCCCGTACGCCGGGTTCTGCGTCGCAAAGAAATTCTGTGCATTGCCGTTGCCGCTCGCGCCGCGCAGCGGTTCTTCGCCCCACTGGAAGCCCGTCTTCGGCGAGAACAGATGCACCGGCTTGGCGGCCACGGCTGCCGTCATTTCCTGCAACGGCGCCACGTCCACGATCCAGAAGCCACGACCATGCGTGGCCGCAATCAGTTCACGGTCACGCGGATGAATCTGCAGGTCGTACACCGGCACGCTGGGCAGATTCGCCATGAAGCGCGACCAGGTGGCACCACGATCGATCGACGCGTACACGCCGATGGAGGTGCCAACGTACAGGAGATCGCGGTTCATGGGATCTTCGCGCACCACGTGCAGGAAGTCACCCGGGCCACCGGTGGGCAGGTTGTTCACGATCGACGAGAACGACTTGCCGCCGTCCTTTGACATGAACAGATGCGGGCGGAAATCACCCCAGCGGTGATTGTCGAAGGCCACGTACACGACGTTGGTGTCGAACTTCGACGCTTCGATTCGCGTGACGTACACTTCGCCGCCGTTCGGCAGTCCCTGAATGCGCGACGACAGATTCTCCCACGTGGCGCCATCGTTCGACGACTTCCACACGTTGCCGTCGTCGGTGCCGGCGTACAGCAGGCCGGGCTTGGCCGGGCTCTCTTCGAGCGCCACGATCGTGCCGTACGTCTCGGCGCCGGTCGCGTCGAGCGTGATACCACCCGTGAGACGCAACGCGGTGTCGAGCTTCGCCGTGAGGTTCTTCGAGAGATCGGGCGAGATGATGCGCAGATCTTCGCCACGCTTGGTCGACTTCAGCACCTTGTTGCCGGCGAAGTAGACCACCGACGGATTGTGCGGCGAGAGAAAGAACGGCGCGTTCCAGTTGTAGCGGATCGACAGCTCGGTAGAGTCCTTCACCTGCTGCGCGCGGAGTGCTGCGATTGCCGTGTTCTGGGCCTTGGTGGCGGCCACGAGCGGGTTGCCACGAAGGACGGCGATCGAGTCTTCCCACTGCTTGTAGCGCGCCTGCCACGTGGGCTTGGCGAAGGCCATGCGCTCACCGCTCTTCAGGTTCACGCGCGACACGTTGCCGCCCTGCGACTCGCCGTACACGACGTTCGGATCGGTCGGGTCCATCGCGGCGTAAAAGCCGTCACCGCCGGCGATCGTGAACCAGTAGCCGAGGCTCGTGGTCGGCGTGCGACGCTTGCTCGGGCCACACCAGGTGCCGTTATCCTGCGCCCCGCCGCAGATGTTGTATGGCACCGCCGTGTCGTACGCCACTTCGTAGAACTGCGCGACCGGAATGTTCTGGCCCTGCACGAAGTTGCCGCCCTTGTCGAACGTGATGGCGATGCCGCCGTCATTGGCCACCACCCAGCGCTCGGGATCACTCGGATCGATCCAGATGCCGTGCGTATCGATGTGCACGCCGTTGGCGGTGGCGCGATTGGTCTTGCCGCCGTCTTCCGACATCTGCAGGTCGGTGCTCGAGAAGTACACGCGGTCCGGGTTCTTCGGATCGCTGCGCACCTGCGAATAGTAGAACGGACGCACGTTGTAGTTGTTCATCTGCGCCCACGTGGCGCCGCCGTCGGTGCTCTTCCAGAGCCCGTTGTTCTTCGGGCTCCGCTCGCCGACGATCGGGCCGGTCGCGTTGGCGGCGGCTTCGATCATCATGTACATGACGTTCGGATTCATCGCGTTGATGTCGAGCGTCATGCGTCCCTTCTGACCGGCCGGGAATCCGCCGCCCTTCACTTCCGCCCACGTGGTGCCCCCGTCGGTGCTCTTCCAGAGCGCCGAGCCCGGGCCGCCGCTGAACAGCGAGTACGGCGTGCGACGCCGCTCCCAGCTGGTGGCGAACACGACGTTCGGATCCTTCGGGTTGAGGGCCACGTCGATCATGCCCGCCTTGTCGCTGACGAACTTCACCAGCTGCCAGGTGGTGCCGCCGTCGGTGGTCTTGTACAGGCCACGCTCCGGGTTGGAACGCCACGCGGCACCGAGCGCGGCCACGTACACCACGTTTGGGTTGCTCGGGTGCACCGCGATGCGACCGATGTGCTCGGTCTTCTCGAGTCCCTTGGCGGTCCAGGTGATGCCACCGTCGGTCGACTTGAAGATGCCGCCGCCTGGCTCGATGGAGTTCCGCGAGTTCGGCTCACCGGTGCCGGCCCACACCTGCTGCGTGTCCGACGGGGCGATGGCGAGCATCCCCATCGAAATCACACGCTTGTCGTCGAACACCGGCCGCCACGTGGTGCCGTTGTTGGTGGTCTTCCAGATGCCACCACCCGCGGCAGCGGCGAACAGGGTCTTGGATGGGCCAGGAATGCCGACCACGTCGGACATGCGGCCCATGAAGTTGGCGGGGCCGACCGTACGCCAGCGCATGCCGGCCGCGGCCGCCGAGTCAAGCGCCTGTGCACCCAGCGACTGGGCACCCAGCAGCACGCCGCCAGCCAGCCATGCGAGGGATGAAATTCGGGACATAGGGGAACGGTGGAAGGAGACTTGCAGGTTCACCATGGAAAACGTACGACCCCTCCCACACGTTTAGCCAATGACTCAAACTCTCGGTTTTGCCGCGTTCAGCGCGGCTGCTCCCCTCGGTCCGTGGAGCTTCGAGCGCCGTGCACCCGGCCCGAACGATGTGCAGATCCAGATTCTCTTCTGCGGCATCTGCCATTCCGACCTGCACACCGTGCGGGGTGAATGGGGCCCGATCGCCTATCCGCAGGTGCCGGGGCACGAAATTGTGGGCCGGGTCGTGTCGACCGGCGCTGACGTCACGCGGTTCAAGGCGGGCGACATGGTGGGCGTGGGCTGCATCGTCGATAGCTGCCGCACCTGCCCCTCCTGCGAAGAAGGGCTCGAGCAGTACTGCGAAGGTGGCATGACCGGCACGTATGGCGGCGTCGAAAAGCAGACGGGCCTGCCCACGCAGGGCGGCTACGCGAACGCGATCGTGGTCGACGACCGCTATGTGCTGCATATCCCTGAGGGCATGGACCCGGCCGGTGCCGCGCCGCTGCTCTGTGCCGGCATCACTACCTTCTCGCCGCTCCGCCACTGGAAGGTCGGTCCCGGCAGCCGCGTTGGTGTGGTCGGCCTCGGCGGACTGGGACACATGGCAGTGAAGCTGGCCGCCGCGATGGGCGCGCATGTTGTGGTGCTCACGACCTCGCCGTCCAAGGTCGACGACGCCAAACGCCTCGGCGCCCACGAGGTCGTGATTTCGTCGGACGCGGCGGCCATGAAGTCCGCGCGAAACTCGCTCGACCTCATCATCGACACGGTCAGCGCGTCGCACGATCTGGAGGCCGAGTTCGCTCTACTCAAGCGGGACGGCGCCGTCTGCCTGCTGGGCGGCACGCCCGAGGCGCATCGCTACCCCGGCGCCTTCTCGTTCATCATGAAGCGGAAGAAGCTGGCCGGTTCGCTCATCGGTGGCATCCCGGAAACGCAGGAAATGCTCGACTTCTGCGCGGCCCACAACATCGTCGCCGACATCGAAGTCGTCGCTGCATCGGCCATCAATGAGGCCTACGAGCGCATGCTCAAAGCCGACGTGAAGTACCGCTTCGTGATCGATATCAGCACGCTCGAAGCCTGATCGAAGGCGGATGGGCGTACCCAGGCGCCCATCGACGGTGACGGACAGCGGCGAGGACCGTTAGCATTGGGACATGTCGCCCGCACTGCTTTCGGAAGGGCTTGACCCGGACTCGATCCTCGTCGTCGAAGATGACGCGGATCTCCGGGATGTGCTCGTGCACACCCTCGGCACGATCTGCCGTTCGGTCCGTACCGCGTCCACGTTCTCCGACGCCGTGCGTGAATGCACCGTCAGGGCGCCGGATTTGGTGCTGCTCGATCTCGGGCTGCCCGATGGCGACGGCGCCGACCTGCTGCTACGACTGCGTGGCATCACTGACGTGCCGATCATCGTGCTGTCCGGGCGGGCGGAAGAGGAGGAAAAAGTGGCGCTGCTCGATGCCGGCGCCGACGATTTCATCATCAAGCCCTGTGGTGCCGGCGAGTTGCTGGCCCGTGTGCGCGGGCAGATGCGACGCTCGGCCACGTCAACGGCGGCTCGTTCGTGGGCGCGCATCACCACCGACGGCGTCGAAATCGACCTCGTCGCGCAACGCGTGGTCCGGCACGGTGAGCCGCAGCGACTCACACCCACCGAATGGGCGCTGCTGCGCGCCCTCGTGTTGCATGCCGGGCGTGCGCTGTCCCCGCGCGAGTTGTGGGATCTCGTGTGGGCCCGTGAGTTCGGTGACTTCGCCACACACGTGCGCGTACACATGACACACCTGCGACGGAAAGTCGAACCCGATCCGTCGGTACCGCGCCTGATCATCACCGAGCCGGGCGTGGGCTATCGATTCGTTGGCCCCGGCTAGGCGGGCCGGCATGCGGTCGACGGCCCATACATGGGTGATCTGGCTGGGCCTCTACGCCATGGCCACCCTGTTCTTCATCCGCCTCGACGAGCTTCCGGAGCTCCGCACGTCGCACGGCATCTTGGTGTATCTGCTGCTCATCATCGGCGCCAGCCGACAGGGCGGCCGTTGGCTCTCCCTCGTGATGGTCGCGCTCGGCTACATCGCCGTCGATGCGCTCTTCGTGCCGCCACGGTTCGGATTCGGCACCGAGCGGCGGTTCGACCCGCTCATTTTGATCGGGTTTCTGATCACCGGCGTCGTGATCTCGCAGCTGTTCGCGGGGCTGCAACGCGCGGCGCGGCTGGCGAACGAACGATCAGCGGAGGTGGCTCGCCTCAGTGATGCCCGCGTGCAGCTCGAGCGCGAAGTATCGGCGGCGCGGGTCCTGCGTGACGCCGATCGTCTCAAGAACGCGCTTCTGCTGTCGCTCTCGCACGACCTCCGCTCGCCGGTGGCTACGCTCGCGCTGCTGTCGGATCCGGAGTCGGCCTTCACGCCCGACGCGGCGATGCCTCGGATAAGCGATCAGGCCGAACGCCTTGGCGAGTTCATTCAGACGCTACAGCGGTTCGCGAATTCCGGCGCCGGCTCCCCACTCGAGATGGCACGCCATGACGCCGAGGCGCTGGTGCAGACGGCGCTTCGTTCATCGGAAGCGCTGCTGGTCGCGCGCGACGTGCAGGTCACGTGGCCGATCGGTGCACCGCTCGGTGTATACTGCGACTTCACACTGGCGCTGCAAGTGCTGGGCAATCTGCTGCAGAACGCCGCGCGCTACTCCCCACCGGGAACGCCGATCGAGGTGGCGATCCTTCCCGCCGCGCATCTCACCGAGATCGTCGTGGCCGATCGCGGCCCAGGCGTGAACGACGCCGACGTGGAGCGGATCTTTTCCCCGCTCAACCGACACGCCTCACCGCTCGATCCGCACCAGGAGCGCATGGGCATGGGACTGTCGATTGCGCGCACGTTCGCCCGGGCCCAGCGCGGCGATGTGCGCTATCGCGCGCGCGATGGCGGGGGGTCGGAATTCGTGCTGGTAGTCGCGTCAGCCTCTGCGTCAGCCTCAGCGATCGAGGCCAACGCTATTTGACGCAGGTGGTGAACAGATTGCGCTGCACGTCTTTCGGCGTCTTGACGTTCTCGTAGAAATCATCGTAGTAGCCCAGCGTGCTCTTCACCTTGTTGGGCGAGATCAGCTGGCCGATCTCATCGCGGTACAGCGCATAGATCGCGTCCTTCTTGGCGATGAACAGCTCGACGGCTTTCGGATAGGCCGCCTGGTGGGAGCAGTAGCCACGGAACTGCCGGTCACGCACGCGCGTCACCTTCATTTGCGGATCGACGCCAGCGTAGGTCGCGTCGATCGCGCCGGCGAAGTCGAAGTCGTACGACACGGGGAGATTGCGGCCATCGGCCAGCGCGATCACTTCGCCGTTGTGCAAGCCCCCGAACGAAAAGTCGGTGTTGCCGATGAAGTACTGGAAGGTGAAGGCGAGCGCGGAAATGTCGGGATCGAGATCGTCGGCGGTTGCGCCCTTGCGATCGAGGATGGCGCCGTTCGCCCGACGCGCCACCTGGGCGGGATCTTCGATCAGGAACGAGTAACGCGTGACCTCCACCTTACCGCTCGCGCTGTCGGCATACGACAGGCGCACGAGTCGCACCTTGTGGCTCACGTCCGTCACGAGCCGATTGATGCGATACAGCTGCGCCTCCTGCACCACGTATTGCTCGTAGGTGTCGAGATTGCGGCAGTACGTGACCAGCTTCGGCTCGTCCAAATCCTCCAGCAGCGTGCCCTTGCCGACTTTGTCCGCGACCTTGATGCGAATGGGCGGATAGTCGCAATGTTTGAGGCGCCAGATGCCGCGCGTCTTCACGCGCACCGGCACCGAGACCGTCTTGCCGTCTTCGCCCGTGTACGCAATCGTGCCGGTACGCCACGGCGCATCGGCCGTCTTGTCCTTCTTGATCTGCTTGATGTTCGCGGTGAGCGTGAGCTCGATCGGCTTCTCGCTCGCGAACATCGGTGGCGCCGGCATCTTCTTAGGCTTGGGCGGCCCGGCGTCCGCGAGACTGTCGGCGGCCGTCTTGGGTGCTTTCGGCTTCTTGGGTTTCTTGCCGGTGTCCTGGGCCTGGGCGGCCGATGCGCCGAGCATCAGCAGCACAGCCGCAACCACACGCGAAGCGCGAATCATGAGTGTCTGGCTCCCTGACTTGATGGTCATACCACTTCCGCGCTGGCGACCTGCGTCGACCCCGCCGCACGCACGAGCGCGAGCAGCTCCTCGGGTCCGGTCTTCTTGCGCAGCTGAATCCGATACTCGAGCACCGACACGCCATCGGTCGACTCCATGCTGCCGAAGCGCCACGACTTCGTGAACTCCTGCAAACGGGGCTCGAGCACCCGTCGCAGCGCCGTCGCATTCTCGGTCTGCACGCGGAGAATGCGCTCTTCCACGACGGCCTGCATCTCGCCCGTATGATTGTTGGCCTGCGCGCGCTTCCAGGCCCGCTCGGCGATGCCTTCGAGCTGCTCACGTGTCATGTTCTTGAGCACCTCGTCGTCCACGCGCGCCACGAACGTGCCGGTGCGCGCGAGGTTCTTGGCGCGGCTGAGTCGGCGCTCCGCGATGCGTCCGTCCATCTCGACCGGTGCACTGCCGAAGTCGGTGTACCACAGAATCAGCGTGACCGCGTTGAAGCCGATCGACAGCACGGCCGCGACCGGCAGGTTCACCGCCGATGACAAACCGATTGCCGTAGCGAGAAACACGTACACGGCGTCCTTGCTGTCGTCGAGTGTGTTGCGAAAGCGCACGGCGGCCACGATACCGGCCAGACTGAAGGCCAGCGCCAGCGAGTACTTCACGAGCAACACGATGCCCGCGACCACCGTGGGCAGAATGACCAGCAGCTGTACCACCGACTGCTGATACCCGCGCTTGGCCCGCGTGAGCAGGTACACCCACGCCACCGGCAGTGACAGCAGCACCGCCGCGGCCATCGCCACCGCGACCGTGACCGCCAGCGTGACGTCGTCGAGCGGTGGCACAACGCGCGGCTCCGGCTCGGTGCCGGTGCCCAGCAGCGCTTCGAGTGACGCGGGAATAGCGGCCGAGCTGTGCGGCAGGAACCGCCAGAGCAGCGTCGCACCGCCGATGAGGACGATGTAGTACACGATGGCGCGTACGACCACGCGCGTACCGGCATCGGCCCGTTTCACAGTGGTCGTCACGCGCGTTCCATCCTCGGGAGAGGCACTCGGTGGCTCGGCAGGGGTATCGGTCGACAAGGGCCGGGCTCGGGCCCGCGTCGCCCGTGCAGCAGGTGGTTGCTCCGGACTCGCACCAGTATCGTGCGAGTGGTGCATTCGCGCCATGGGAGGTCGGGATGGGCCCGCGGCTTGCCGTGTATCACTCGCTGCTCCACATTCGCCCCCATGATGCGACTGACTCTCGCGGCCCCCGCCGCGCTCGCGCTGGCCTGCCTCTCCGGTTCGGCCCGTCCCACGCCGACGGCGGCGCAAGCGCTCCCGAAAGCGATTACGCCGTCGCTGGTCGTGCTGATCACGATCGACCAGTTCCGCGCCGACTATCTCGACCGCTATCCCGGTCAGCTCACGGGTGGACTGGCACGGCTGGCGCGAATCGGTGCCCGGTTCGACAACGCGCATCATGATCACGCCATCACGGAGACCGCCCCCGGGCATGCCACGCTGTTGTCGGGCCGCTTCCCGCGCTCCACGGGGATCATGCTCAACCGCGTCGGCGTGGAGGACAAAGCCTTTCCACTCGTCGCCGGCGGCTACGGCACCGGCGCCTCGCCAGCGCGCTTCGTCGGCACCACGCTCGCGGACTGGATGAAGAGCGCCAACAGTAAGACGAAGACGCTATCTGTCTCGATGAAGGATCGCGGCGCGATTCTGCCGATCGGCAGGTCGAAGAGCGATGTGTACTGGTATTCGATAGACGGGCGTTTTCTCACCAGCACGTACTACCGCAAGGATCTGCCGGCGTGGGTGCGTGAGTTCAACGAACGCGTGCCGGTCAAGGCGTACGCCGGCCGCACGTGGTCGTTGCTGCTCGCCGACAGTGCCTATCACGAGCCGGACAGCGTGAGCGTGGAGATGGGTGGGCGTAATTTCGTCTTTCCGCACAAGCTCACCGACGACCTGATCGACGCCGGCAGCGAGATCCGCATTACGCCGTACATGGACGACCTCACGGTGGAATTCGCGCTGCACGGCGTGAATGCGATGGAGCTCGGCAAGGGACCGCACACCGACCTGCTGGCCATGTCCCTGTCGGCCACCGATGTGATCGGCCACAACTACGGCCCCGACTCGCGCGAGATGCACGATCAGGTGCTCCGGGTGGATCGCACCATCGGCCTCTTCCTCGACTCGCTCTACAAGCTGCGCGACTCCACGAAGATCACGATCGTCGTGACCGCCGATCACGGCGTGGGCAGCATTCCCGAGATCGCGCCGGCGTCCATTCAACCGCGCCCGCTCCGTGTCTCACTGTATGACTTGATGCCGGCCACCGTCGCCCGCTTGCAGGCCAAGAAGCTCGACACGTTCGCGATCGATCTCGACGTGCAGATCCTGCTCGCCAATCGCGCGGCGTTCCGGAAGCAGACCGATCTCGACATGATCGTGAACGCTTTCGCCGATGACGCCCGTAAGGTGCCGGGGGTCGCACGGGTCGACCGCTTCGCGACCCTGGTGGCCGACACGCTTGGCGACGACATCGCGCGACGCTGGGCGCATCAGTTCCCCGCGACGTCGGCGATCGAACTGGTGGTCACGCTGACTCCGCTTAGCACGTGGGGGGGAAACGTGGCCTCACACGGCTCGCCGCGGGAGTATGACTCGCACGTCCCGTTGATCTTCGCCGGTGCCGGTATCAAGCCGGGCACGCACTCCCAGTTCGTGCGCACCGTCGACCTGGCACCGACACTCGCCGAACTGCTTGGCGTCAAACCCGCGGAGCGCCTCGACGGCGTCCCGCTGAAAGACGCGCTGCGTTGGCCGCGCTGAGCGACGCGCGGCGCATCACGTTGGCCGAGGCGCTGGCGCGCTTCGATGCGTTGCCGGCCGTGACGACAGCGGAGATGCTGGGCGAGTGGCGCGGCTCCGGCGTGCCCACCGGTCACGACATGGACGGGTTGCTCGAGACCTATGCGTGGTATGGCAAGTCGTTCCTGAGCGACGAGGCCGTCCATCCGCTCGTGTTTCGCACGCGGGCGGGCGAGAAGTACGCCATCGATCCGCGCCTGATTCCGCTGTCACTGTCGCGCTACCACGCGCTGAGCCGGCACATCGTGGCGCGCGCGCTCTTTACGTTGGCCACGCCGCTGCTGCGCACGCGCACTCCGCGGGCGCGATTGCGCGCCGTGACCTACCGGGGCGTGACCACGGCCGCGATGGTGTATGATCACCTACCGATTATCGACTGCTTCCGGCGGGTCGACGACGATACCGTGCTCGGCGCCATGGATATCCGCGGAGCCGCACCATTCTTCTTCCAGTTGGAGCGGGACGCATGAAGCTGGCGCGTTGGCTGATGGGGGCATTCGTGCTGGCCGTACCGCTCCTGCTCGGACTCGCCACTGTCTGGGCACCCGACAAGCCGGTCGCGATGCTGACCGCGCGCTGGGCGCCGCCGCCTTCGCGCTTTCTGGCGCTCAGCGGCATGCAGGTGCATCTACGCGACGAGGGGCCGCGTTCCGATTCGGTGCCGATCGTGCTGGTACACGGCACATCGGCCAGCTTGCATACCTGGGACGGCTGGGCCGCCTCGCTGCGCGGCGCGCACCGCGTGATCCGCTTCGATCTGCCCGGCTTCGGCCTCACGGGCCCATCGCCCGAGCAGGACTACACACTCGCTGCGTACACGCGTATCACCCTGCGGCTGCTCGACTCGCTCGGGGTGTCGCGCTTTGCCATCGCGGGTAATTCACTCGGCGGCGAGGTGGCGTGGCATGTCGCAGCCGCCGCACCGGAGCGCGTGGCGGCGCTGATTCTGGTGGATGCCGTGGGCTATCCGATTGTCTCGCAGAACGTGCCGATCGGCTTCCGCATGGCGCGCACCCAAGGACTGGCATGGCTCTTCACGCGTATCCTGCCGCGCAGCGTGGTCGAGTCGAGCGTGCGCAGCGTGTACGGTGATCCGTCGCGCGTGACCGATTCGCTCGTCACGCGCTACTACGAGCTCACATTGCGTGAAGGCAATCGCGGGTCACTGCCTCGTCGCTTCGCGCAGAGTAAAGATGGCGCAGATTCGGCGACCATTGCAACGCTCCGCGTGCCCACACTCATCATGTGGGGCGGGCGCGACGGACTCATCCCGCCTGATCACGCGGGACGCTTCGCACGCGACATTCCCGGCAGCCGCATTCAACTCTTTCCTGACCTGGGCCATGTACCGCACGAGGAGGACCCCGTGAGGACTGCCGCCGCAGCGCGCGGCTTTCTCGAGTGCGCCGCGTGTCCTTCAGGTCGCTAAAAAGGGTTCACGCGAAGCTCGCGAAGAGCGCGAAGGTTCGCGAAGAAAAGCCAAAATTGAATCGCTGTTCTTCTCGTGCCTTCGCGTTCTTCGCGAGCTTCGCGTGAACTATCAGGGGGCAGCCAGTCGCACCGGCGCCGCCGAAGCTCCGAAGCACCGCAACGGCTGCGATCAGCTTGGCGGATCCTTCATGCGCGTACGTGTTACGCCCGTCATGATGCCGATGCCGAGCAACACGAGGCAGGCGATGATGATGTACGTCGACGCGACGCCCATCACGGAAAGTCCCCACGCGACGCCGCCGATGAAGACGAAGAAGCCGACGAGGTAGAGTCCAAAATTCATAAGAGGCTCCGGGATTGAGTGATTCCCGAAGCCTCCCATGCAATTGCTGTGCTCGCGGAATCCTTACCGTCCCGCGTTCACCCGTACCGAGAGCCCCTCCAGCCGTTCACCGGCCGCCCTGAGCGTCTCTTCACGCTTGGCAAAGTGAAAACGGATGAGATGATTCACCGGTTCGCGGAAGAAGCTCGAGCCCGGCACGCCGGCTACCCCGATCTCCTTGATCAGCCATTCCGAGGCCAGCGTGTCGTTGGCAAAGCCGAGCGCGGTGATGTCGACCATCACGTAGTAGGCGCCCTGCGGCTCGGTGAACGGCAATCCGGTGCTGCGCAGAATATCGAGGAAGATCTCGCGCTTGGCGCTATAGCGCTCGGTGAGACCGTGATAATACGAATCGGGAAGTTCGAGGGCGCCCACCGCCGCCTCCATGAGCGGCGCCGCTGCGCCGACAGTGAGGAAGTCGTGCACTTTCTTCGCCTGCGCGATGACACCGGCCGGCGCGTGCACATAACCCAGACGCCAGCCGGTGATCGAGTACGTCTTCGACAGCGAATTGCAGGTGATCGTACGCTCGAAGGCGCCCGGCAGGGTATTGAAGTAGGTGTGCGTGTGCGGCGCGTAGATGATGTGCTCATACGGCTCGTCCATGATCACCCAGGTGTCGTACTGCTGCGCGTACTTGAGGATGATCAGCAGCTCCTCGCGCGTGAACACCTTGCCGCTCGGGTTCGACGGGTTGCATACCACGATCGCTTTGGGACGCTGCGCGAACGCGGCGGCCAGCACGTCTTCGTCGAAGTTGAAGTGCGGCGGATGCAATGGCACGTAGATCGGCTCGGCGCCGGAGAGAATCGCGTCGGCGGCGTAGTTCTCGTAGAACGGCGAGAAGACGATCACCTTGTCGCCCGGATTGCAGGCGGTCATCATAGCCACCATCATCGCCTCCGTGCTGCCGCAGGTGACCACGAGTTCGGCGTCCGGATCAACTTCGATGCCGCTGAAGTGCGAGATCTTCTTCGCCAGCGCGGTGCGGAAGCGCGGCGCGCCCCACGTCACCGCATACTGATGGAATGGCCCGCGCGTGGCGCGCTCCAGCCCCGCGAGCAGCACTTCCGGTGGATCGAAGTCCGGAAATCCCTGCGACAAGTTTATCGCGCCGTGCTGATTCGCGAGGCGAGTGGTGCCGCGAATCACGGATTCGCTGAAGACGGAGAGACGCTGGGCAGTCGTTGGCATGGCCTCGACATATACCGCGCGGTGCGGGTCGGCGCTACCTTCGCGCCATGCCTACCCGCACCTTCTGGCTGATCAGCGGATCGGGGCTCGCCCCCTTCCTCGTGTGCCTCATCATTGCATACGGCACACCCGATGTCAGCGCGCTGCACGACGCCGCTGTCCGGACTTTTCTCGTGTACGCCGCGCTCACGCTCAGCTTTCTGGGCGGAGCGCGCTGGGGTGCCGAACTCACCCGGGCACCCGATGCGCCGAACCTGCGGCGCATGGTCGCGGCGGCAGCACCGTCGGTGGTCGGCTTGGCAGCGCTGTTGCCGCAAACACCGCTCAAAGTCGCACTCGGCTTGGCTATGCTCAGTGGTGGCATCCAGCTCGCGTGGGATGTCGCCGCCTCTCGCGAAGGGCTGCTGCCACCCTGGAATGCTCGTGTACGCACCGTGATGACGGCTGCCGGCACGCTCTGCAGTCTCGCGCTGTGGCCCGCGATCGCATGACGAATTCGGACATGCTCCCGGACACCCTGCGCGATGAGCTGTGCGCGCGACTCGGCGTGGCGCTCGGAGCGCCGACCGAGACGCAGCTGGCACGGGTGTATGCCGCGTGGTGTCGGCAGGTCCCGTTCGACAACGTGCGCAAGTTGATTGCGCTGCGCGAAGCACACGTGCCGCCGCTCCCTGGATCGAGCGCTGTCGACTTCTTCACGCATTGGCTCTCCGACGGAACCGGCGGCACGTGCTGGTCGTCAAGCCACGCACTGTTTACGCTGCTCACGGCCCTCGGGTTCACGGCGAGACGTATCGCCGGCTCCATGCGTGATACCGGAATCGTCACGCACGGCAGCGTCATTGTGACCATCGACGAACAAGAGTGGCTGGCCGACTCGTCCGCGCTCACGAGCCGACCCGTCCCGATCTCGGGCGATGCGTATCGCGACACCGATCCGGTATTCGCGACCGAGTGGCAACGTGAGGGCGACACCCACGTCCTGCGGTTCGCGGGCGCACCGGGGCCTGAGCTGACCCCGTGTCGGTTTCTGGTGGATCCCACCGACACGACCTACGTACACCAACGCTACGAGCTCTCGCGTACCTTCGGCCCGTTCAATCACTTCACGTATGCGCGCCGCAGTGTACGCGACGGGTTCGTGGTGCTACGCGGACCGGTGCGCTATCACCGCACGGCACAGGGCATGGCTTCGAGCACGCTCGACCGCGACGGCATCCTTCACGTCCTGGCACACGATATCGGCATCTCCCCCGCCATGCTCCGGCAGTACGAGGCGTGCGGCGCGCTCGATCTGAACTTCCTGCCCCTGCCGCAATGACGGCCGCCGACGTCACGACGAGCGCAGCCGAGTCGGGATTCGCGATCGCGGCTCGCCGGCTGCTGCCACTGCTGTTCGTGAGCTACATCGTCGCGTTCCTCGATCGCGTAAATGTCGGCTTCGCGAAGCTGCAGATGGCCTCGGACCTCGGCTACTCCGACGCGGTGTATGGATTCGGCGCCGGCATCTTCTTTCTTGGCTACTTCCTGTTCGAAGTGCCCAGTAATCTGTTGTTGGAGAAGTACGGGGCGCGGCGCTGGATCGCGCGCATCATGTTCACGTGGGCGATCGTCTCCGGCGCCTTCGCGTTCGTCGACCGGATTCCGTGGGGACCGCTTCCCGCCCTCTTCGGTGTCGCGCCGATCGAGTTCGGGTTCTATGCGCTGCGTTTTCTGCTCGGCATCGCCGAAGCGGGATTCTTCCCGGGCATCATTCTCTATCTCACGTACTGGTTTCCCGCCGCGCGGCGCGCCCGCACCGTGGCGCTCTTCATGACTGCCGTGGCCGCCGCCAACGTGATCGGCGCGCCGGTGTCCGGCGCGATCATTCAATACGCTGACGGCATGGGTGGCTTGAGCGGCTGGCGCTGGCTGTTCGTGTTGGAAGCAATCCCGTCGGTGATCGCGGGCGTCGCGATCTGGGTGCTGCTGCCCGACCGTCCGGAGCAGGCCGCGTGGCTTACGCCGGAACAGCGCGGCGCGATCACGGCGCAGCTTGCGCAGGAAGACCGCGACGCGCACGGGGCGGCGGTCGGATCCGCGCCGGGCGGCCCGCACAGTGCGGTGCAGGCGCTGCGCAGTGGCCGCGTGTGGGTGTTGGCGTTGGTCTATCTGGCCGGCACGTTCTCGCTGTACGGCGTGAGCTTCTGGATGCCTACCATCGTGCAGGAGTTGGGCATAAAGAAAACCGAGTACCTCCAGATCGGGTTGCTCAGCATGATTCCGTGGGGCACGGCCGGTGTGGCCATGGTGTGGGCCGGCGCCCGCAGCGACCGCACGGGCAAGCGTGGCCAGCATGTGGCCGGCTCGCTGTTCGTAACCGCCACGGGACTCGTGTCCCTCGTGCTGGTGGGTGCGCACGTGGTGCCGGCGCTGATTGCGCTCTGTTTCGTGACGGCCGGCGTGCTGTCGTTTCTCGCCACGTTCTGGTCGCTGCCCACGGCGTTTCTCCGGCAGACAGCGGCCGCGGCTGGCATCGCCTGGATCAACGCCGTCGGCAATCTCGGCGGACACTTCGGCCCTGATATCATTGGCCGCATTCGCACGGCGACGGGCAGCGCGAACTATGCCTTTCTGTTTCTGGCGGCGCTGGCGGTGGCAGGGGCGCTGCTCACACTCTTCGGTACGGGTGCACGCACGCGAATCATGACGACACAGGAAGCCTGACGATGTCGATACCAACGCAGATGGCGGGACGTGGTATGTGGGCCGCGATCCTCGTGGGGGCGCTGGTCTCTCTTGCCCCGCAAGCGGCGATGACGCAGGCGTCGCCCGCCGCCACCGCGATCGACCGTGCGCTCGCCGCCAGTCAGTGGCGCGAGGCGGTGCGCTTGCTCGACAGCGCCCTCATCGTGACGCCGCGCGACGCGACGCGCCTGCAACAGCGCGGTCGCGCCCATCGCGAGCTCGAGGAGTTCACACAGGCCCTGGCCGACTACACGCAGGCGATCGCGGTAGACCGGCGCTTCGCCGCCGCCTACGGGGGGCGCGCAATCGCGCAGCAGCGCATGGGCAACGGGAACGCCGCCTTCGCCGACATCGACAGCGCCCGAGCCCTCGGCATGAACGACCCGCAACTCGACCTGGTGGAAGGGATCGGGCACATGATGAACGACGACGGTGCCAAGGCTTGGGCCCGCTTCGACAAGTATGTCCGCGCCGTTCCCGATGCCGCGCAGGGCTGGTTTCTGCGTGGTCGCGCCGCGGGCATGGCGGGGCGCGAGGCCGACGCGGAGAAGGACTTCACCGCCGCGATCGACCGGCGGATGGCGGGGCCGGAGGTATACACGCTGCGGGCCATGGCGCGGGTCGCGCTGGGGAACACCACGGGCGCCTGTGCGGATCTGACCGAGGCGGCGAGGCTCGGCGACAAGGCCGCCTCGGCCACGGTCGCCAAGAACTGTCGTTAGCGCGAAGTCGTGCCGTCAGGCCGTCGCGCGCGCCCGGCCTTGTCGGAGGCCGACCGCGAGGAGCACGGCGCCGCCGACCGAGAAGGTGATCGCCCCAAACGCCGTGCCGGCGATCACCGTCTTGGCGCGCTCGCGTTCGCGTAGCGTGTGACCGGTGGCCGCGCCGAGCATCGCGACGACGCCGATAAGCCGAGCGATCATCACGCCATGCCGCCGGGGCATGCGGGGAAGGCGGCGTTCGGCGGTGCGCGCTTCGAGGGGCCGATCGCCGTCGCGCCACTGCCACAGCGCGCGCTGGCGTACGATGCGGCGCCAGAGCAGCAACGTCACGACCGCGAAGATGATCGTGCACCACAGCTGCAGCGCGTCGTGCAACGGTACGCGTCCACCGAAATGGGGCACGGGTGTACGCAGGAACGGCAGCCACGGGACCAGCCAGCCGGAATGGTTGCCGTGCGTGATGCCGTCCAACAGCACATGCGACATGCCGCCCAGCCAGGCCGAGTAGGCCACCCGCACCCAGTCCCGACCGGTGCGCGGTGGTCGAATGGCGGCCAGATCGTGGGGGCGCCACCACGCGTGGTCGGGAACGTACGGGAGCAGCGCGGGAATGAGCAGCGCGCTCGTCACCCACGCGAGTAGCATGGTCAGGGGGACCGTGAACCAGCCCTGCGCCGCCACGGTGTGGCTGAGCAGCCAGTCGTCATGCATGCGCCCAATGAACTCCAAGTCGGGGGCCATACTCCCGATACAGAGCGCGATTCCCGAGAACCGCGCAGGCCATCGCAGCTTGAGCGGCAGAACCAGCGCCTGATGAGACAGTAGTGTGGCGGGCATTGCGCTCCAGTGTCGTGACGATGTCGGCGTGGTGCAGCGTCATTTATCAGTTTCGTCCGGCTTCCCGACGGAGGTCCGACGATCGCGTCGCGGGTCGGCGTCGGTCCGGCTACAGCTCTGCAACGCCGGCCGACGGCGGGGGAATCATGTGTCCGGCAGGGGGCCCCAGTCGTCCATGCCGCAGAGCGCAGCCATGCCGGAGCCAAAACATGGCCATGGGTGCAGATCCCACACGTTTTCCAGTGCCGTGACACCGTGCCCCAATTAGACCGCGTATTAGCACGCCTCGAATCAGGCGCCGCTAGTCAGATCATTCTCGAGGCCGACGCCCCTATCCGCTGTATCACCCCGAGCGGTCCGCAGGCGATCAGCCAGCAGGTGTTGTCGAGCAAGCAGGTGCTGGCGCTTGTGAGCGAAATGGCCGACGCGGACCACAAGGCGTCGGTGGCGACCGGTCGCGGCATCCGGTTTCTCTACACGTGGAGCGCCCAGCAATGGGTGGTGGAGCAAGACGGCCACTCGGTGCAGACGCGGCTGACCGTTCGGAAGCACGTGGAGGAGGCAGCGGTCGAACCCGTGGCATCGGCCATCACGTCTGCATTGGAGAACGCACCCGAACTCCGTCGCTATCGTGCCTCTGATGCTCCCTTCGAGGATCCGGCCGACGGCTCACGCGACCGCGAGAGCTTTGAAACGCTGTTGCTCGAGCAGGTGCGTCGTGGGGCTGCCGACTTGCACCTGCGCGTGGGCGAGCCGCCCATCCTGCGCCTAGGTGGCGACCTGATTCGCATCGAAGATCAGCCGATTCTCGACGACGCGTCGGTGGCGCGCATGGTGCGCTCGATCATGCCGGCCAAGAACAAGGCGGAGTTCGACGAGCACTGGGACACCGACTTCGCGCACGAGATCACCGGGGTGTCGCGGTTCCGCGTGAATGTGTTGCGCGATCGGAATGGCGTGGCCGCCGTGATCCGCACGATCGCCAGCACGACCGTCACCGTGGAGCAGATGGGCATCACCCCTGAAGTGCAGCAGCTGTGCGCGCTGACCAAGGGACTCGTACTCGTCACCGGCCCGACCGGTTCGGGCAAGTCGACGACGCTGTGCGCGCTGGTCGATCTGATCAATCGGTCGCGTCACGATCACATCATCACGATCGAAGATCCGATCGAGTTCGTGCACCAGAGCAAGAAGTGTCTGATCACGCAGCGACAGGTCGGCGTGCACACGCAGTCGTTCAAGAGCGCCTTGCGCGCTGCGCTGCGCGAAGACCCGGACATCATTCTGGTCGGTGAGCTGCGCGATCTGGAGACGATTGCCATTGCGCTGGAAACCGCCGAAACGGGTCATCTCGTGTTCGGTACGCTGCACACCTCCACGGCGGCGAGTACGATCAATCGCATCGTCGATCAGTTTCCGGCCGACCGACAGGATCAGATCCGCGTGATGCTGGCCGAATCGCTCAAAGGCGTGGTATCGCAGACGCTGTGCAAGAAGATCGGCGGCGGACGCGTGGCCGCGCGCGAGATTCTGCTCGTGAACAAAGCCGTGAGCTCGATGATCCGTGAAGGCAAGACCGTGCAGATCAACAACATTATTCAGACCCAGAAGAAGCTCGGGATGGAGACGTTGAACGACGCGCTGATGAACCTCGTCAAGAGCAAAACGGTCGAGGCCGAGGAGGCGTACGTGAAGTCGGCCGAAAAGAAGGACATGGCCTCAAAGCTGCGCGCGCTAGGCTACAACCTCGACGGCCTGGCCTCCGAGGAGTAGGAACGGGCGTCACGGCTGTCAGGCGATTCACCACAGCGAGACACGGGAATAGCCGACAGCCGTCCGGAGGGGGCTCGATCATCCTTCATGCCTATGACTACACAGGCATCCCTTCCGGTGATCATTCAAGGCGGCATGGGCGTCGGCGTATCGCGCTGGTTGCTTGCGCGCGAAGTCTCTCGCCTTGGACAGCTGGGCGTCGTGTCCGGCACCGCGCTCGACTCGCTGCTGGTGCGACGACTGCAGGACGGCGATACGGACGGCGAGATGCGCCGCGCGATCGACGCCTTTCCGATTCCCGAGGTTGGCGCGTCGGTATTGCGACGCTACTTCCTGCCCAACGGACGCGAGGGGCAGCCGTACACGCTGCTCCCGCTGTACAAGCAGCACGTGAGCGTGGCCCGTCAACAGCTCACGATGCTCGCCAACTTCGTGGAAGTGTTTCTCGCCAAGAGCGGGCACGATGGCGTGGTGGGTATCAACCTGCTCACGAAGCTGCAGCTGCCGAATCTCGCGTCCCTGTACGGTGCGATCCTGGCCGGTGTCGACTATGTGCTGATGGGTGCCGGTATCCCGCGTGAGATCCCACTCGCGCTCGATTTGCTGGCTGCGAACGCACCCGCCTCGCTTCGTTTCGACGTGGAGGGTATCGCCGCCGCCGATGCGCCGTTGCTCACGTTCGATCCGGTCGCCCACGGCGCCGACGCGACGTGGAGGCTCACGCGTCCCCGCTTCCTCGCCATTGTGGCCGCGAGTTCGCTGGCCGCCACCCTCGCCAGAAAGGCCTCGGGGCGCGTGGACGGCTTCGTGGTGGAAGGACCGACCGCTGGCGGCCACAACGCGCCCGCGCGCGGTGGCGGGGCGCTGTCGGCCACCGGCGAGCCGATTTACGGTGAGCGAGACGCCGTCGATCTGGCCAAGATGCGTGAACTCGGCCTTCCGTTCTGGCTCGCCGGCGGCACCGGTTCGCCGCAACAGCTGCAGCACGCGCTGACCGAGGGCGCCGCCGGCATTCAGGTCGGCACGCTGTTCGCCTACTGCGACGAGTCGGGCTTTGAAACCGAACTCAAGGCGACGGTCCTCGAACATGCGCGCATGGGCGATCTCGCCATTCGCACGGACCCGCGCACCTCGCCCACCGGCTTCCCGTTCAAGGTCGTGTCGTGGCCCGGACATCCGGCGACGCTCGAACGCGAGCGTCGCTGTGACCTGGGTTACCTGCGCAACGCGTATCAGCGCGACGACGGGCGCATTGGCTATCGCTGCCCGGCCGAGCCGGAACAGGACTACGTGAACAAGGGTGGACTGCTGGCCGATACCATCGGACGGCAGTGCGTGTGCAACGGTCTGATTTCCGCCGTCGGGATGCCGCAGGCACTCCACACCAACGAATCCACCAACGAACCCACCAAGGACGAGGAACCGGCGTTGATCACCAGCGGCGACGAGTTGCTGCACATCGGCGCCTTCCTTGGGAGCCGCGCGTCATACACGGCGCGCGACGTGGTGGAATACCTCCAGTCGGGCGGCTACGCGTCGTCCTGAGAGGCGGTCGCATCGGTGCCGCCCGTCAGCAACACGCGGGTATCGCACACAATGCGATCCGGCAACTCGTCGAGCGGGAAGTCGTTGCGGTCGGTGCCGAACGGCGTAACCAGCGCATCCCGCAGCACGAAATACTTCACGTACGCGCGGTACGAGAACGGAATCGGCGTGTTGCGAATGCGTTCACAGGCGCCGGTGATATCGGCGAAGGCGAGCAGCACGCGGCGGTGCCGACGCCGGCAGCTGCGCGGCGAGTCGGTGCGCGTCGAGTTGGTGCGCGAGACCGCAAAACTCGACGAGGACGACGATCCAGGTCTTGGCTACACACGTGATCATGCGCGAGGCATGGTGGTCACGCCGGTGTTACTTCGCGGCAGCGGCGCACTCCATCTCTACCCGCGCGCCGAACAGCAGCGTGGCCTGCACCGCGGTACGCGCCGGATAGTTGCCGTTGCTGAAGTAGCTGCGATACACCTCGTTCATGGCGGGCCACTCTTTGAGGTCGGCCAGAAACACGGTGCATTTCACCACGCGGTCCATGCCGACGCCGGCCGCGGCGAGCGTGCGCTTGACGTTCTCGAGCAGCTGACGCGTTTCCGGTTGAATGCCACCGGGCACCAGCGTACCGTCGGGCTTGGTACCGAGCGTGCCCGACACGAATAGGATATTGCCGACGCGCACCGCGGGCGAGAACGGGTTGGCCGGCGGTCCGTCGGGATGAATGAACTGCGGCTCGGCGCTCGTGCGCACCGACTTGCGACAGGCGGACGCGAACGGCACCACGGCCATGAGGGCCAGCGACGTGATGTGTCGTATAGCCACGGGCAGAATAGACGTCATCCGACATCTTCCCGCCGCTCACGCGGCGTGTCAAGTGTCCCGGCACATCAGCATCGCGAGACCCGTGACCATGGCATAGCATTGAGGCATCACTCCTCCCTCCATCACTGACCGAGTTATCCCATGTACGCCTCGCTCGCGGCGTTTCACGCCTCCTGGAAGTACGAATCCGACAGCACGCGGAAGCTGTTCGACGGTCTGACCGACGCCTCGCTGTTGCACGAGCTGTTCCCCGGTGGACGCACCGTCGGCCGTCTGGCCTGGCACATCGCCCAGTCGATTCCCGAGATGCTGAACCGCACGGGCCTCGCGGTCAGCGGCGCCGGCGAGCATGACGCCGTGCCCGCGCACGCTGCGGAGATTGCCGCCGCCTATCGCACCGCCGCCGCCTCACTGAGCGAACAGCTCTCCACGAAGTGGACCGACGCCACCTTGTCCGAAACCGACGACATGTACGGCGAAACCTGGCCGCGCGGTGTCACGCTCGATGTGCTGATCAAGCATCAGGCGCATCACCGCGGCCAGCTCACGATCGGCATGCGCCAAGCCGGACTGGTCATTCCCGGCATGTACGGGCCGGCGAAGGAAGAATGGAGCGCGATGGGAATGGCGGCGCCGGAGTGAGGTCGTAACTGCCAGGGGCGCTAAGAATCAACGGCGCTAAGAGTCAAAAGCGCTAAAAGTCAAAGGCGCTAAGAATCAACGGCGCGAAGAACCAACGGCGCGAAGAACCAACGGCGCGACGCATGGAACGCGAAAACGGCGAACCGCGCTCTGAGCGCTGGTTCGCCGTTTACTCTTAGCGCGGTTGATTGTTAGCGCTGCTCACTCTTAGCGCCGTTGATTCTTAGCGCCTTTGGCGGTTTACCGCCGCGCTACTGGTTCCATTCGCATCACGGCGCTTGGCTTCTGCTGCTGATCGTCGATGGAGAAGTAGATGAAGCCATCCGGTCCCTGTCGCACGTCGCGGATGCGTCCCTGGTTGCGCACGAGGTTGTCCTCGACGTTGAACACCTTGCCGTCGTACGTGAGACGCACGATGCGCTGGCCGGCGAGTCCGCCCACGAAGAAGCTGCCCTTCCACGCCGGGAACTTGTCGCCGGTGTAGATCATGAGGCTCGACGTTGCAATCGAGGGCACCCAGACGTTCTTCGCGTTCTCCATGCCGGCCTTCATCGTGCCAGCGTGAATCGCGACGCCAGGGCCGTAGTTCACACCGAAACCGACCACGGGCCACCCATAGTTGAGCCCCTTCTGGACCAGGTTGAGTTCATCGCCGCCCTGCGGGCCGTGCTCGGTGGCCCAGACGTCACCCGTGGTAGGGTGAATCGCGAGGCCCTGCGGATTGCGATGGCCATAACTCCAGATCTCCGGCTTCGCGCCGGCCTTGCCCACGAACGGATTGTCGGGCGGCACGCGGCCGTCGTCGAACAGGCGAATGACTTTGCCATGATGGTTCGACAGGTCCTGCGCCGGATGCTTCTCGAGATCACCACTGGGCGGCGCCTGACGCTCGCCAACAGTGATGAACATCATGCCGCTCTTGTCGAACGCGATGCGGGAGCCGAAGTGGCCCGGCGCACCCTTCGTGTCGGCCACGAAGATTTCCTTGGCGTCGACCAACGCGTTGTTCTCGAAGCGACCACGCACGACGGCTGTCGTGGCCGCCCCGCCACCCGTGGGCTTGGAGAAGCTGAGGTAGATCAGCTTATTGGTGGCGAAATTCGGATGCGCGACCACGTCGAGCAGTCCACCCTGACCGCGGTACACCACTTCCGGCACGCCGGTCACCGGCGTCGGCAGCAGCTTCCCGGCGCGGACGATGCGGAGACGGCCGGGACGCTCGGTCACAAGCATGTCGCCGCCGGGGAGGAACGCCATCGACCACGGCTGCACGAGACCATCGGCCACGGTTACCAGACGGTAGTCGTGCGCCGACGACTTGTAAACGGGCGACTGCGCGATCGCGGGGACCGCGCACAGCGCGCTCGCCGCAGCGGCGAGCAGGAACGTACGACGAACCATCCGGAAATCTCCTGGTAACGGAAAGGGGCAGCCTTGGTAATTTAGCGCCCGGCGAAGCTCTGCAGCACCCGCACCGTATTCAGGTGCACCTGCACCGTGTCCCGCACGTCCCGGCCATACCCGCCGGACATGGTGGCACACACCGGCACCCCGATCTCCCGGCACATATTCAGCACGAAGCCGTCGCGGCGGTACAGCCCCTCGAAGGTCAGCTTGAGGCGCCCCAGCTTGTCGCCTTCATGCGGATCGGCGCCGGCCAGATACACCACCAGGTCGGGGCGCGCGTCGCGCAGCACCGCGGGCAGATGCGTCTCGAGTTGCGTGAGATACTCCGCATCGCCGGTGCCGTCGTCGAGTTCGACATCGCGCGTGCCCGGCACCTTGTGGAACGGAAAGTTCTTGGCGCCGTGCATGCTGAACGTGTACACCTGCGCGTCGCCGGCAAAGCAGCCATGCGTGCCGTTCCCCTGATGCACATCGAGATCGATGATGGCCACGCGACGGACACGCCCGTCGCGCTGCAGCCGGCGGATCGCCACCGCCACGTCGTTGAAGGTACAGAACCCTTCGCCGCGATCCGGGAACGCGTGGTGTGTACCGCCCGCCAGGTTCATCGCCACGCCGTGCCGCAACGCCGACTCGGCCGCCTCGCACGTCCCCTGCACCACCCGGTACGCGCGCTCCACGAAACTCTCCGACCACGGCAACCCGATCCGCCGCTGCTCCGCCGCCGGCAGCGTGCCGTTGGTGATGTGATCCACGTACTCGCGTGTGTGCACCAGCAACAGATCGTCCACGCTAACCCGCTGCGGGTCGTGCAGCCGCTCGGGTGGCACGAGTCCCTCGCTCAGTACGCCCTCCCGCAATAGCTGATACTTGGACATCGGAAACCGATGCCCGTCAGGGAGCTCGATGGCGTACTTGGATGACGACCAGAGGTGGAGCATGCCTAAACGCTAACGTCGGTACTTGGAAAAGATGACACAGGGCAAAAGAGAAAAAGAGAAAAAGAGTTTCTCCTTTTCTCCTCTTCTCTTTGCCTCTGTGTGATCAGTTCAGCAGTCTATGGAAGCCATACGAAACTCACCGACCCGCCTTCTCCAGCTCGGTCGCCATGCGCGTGTAGAAGCGGAGTTCCGACCGCTGATCCGACGTCGGCGCACCAGTGTAGCGCGCCACGGCGCCGTAGAGTCCCGAGATCCGCGCGCTCAACTCGCTCGACTGACGCTTGCCGTCGCGCGTGGCCGCATCCGTGCCGGTCTTGGCCCGCCACCGCTCGGCAACCGATGCATGCGACGTCGCCAAGGCCGCGATCTCGCGATGGAACGCCGTCCAGGCCGCCCGTTCGGCGCGCGACACCGCGATGCGCGGGTCATCCTTCACCACCACGCGCTGCTGTTGCGACTTGCCGCCGGAGGACAGCCGCACGGTGTACGTACCGGGCAACACCAGCGGCCCCGGCGTCGTCGCGCTCGGCCCTGCATCATCATCTTCACCACCGCCACTACGAATGGGCAACTCGGCGTAGCGCAGATTCCACACGATGCGGTTCACGCCACGAACACTCGGCGGCTTGAGCGCTTGTACGGTGCGACCGGCGCTGTCGAGCACCGTGAGCTCCACCGCCGTTCCCGCGTCGCGCACCCAATAGTCGATCAGCGCGCCATTGGCCGGGTTCTCGCCACGGAAGATCATGTCGCCTGTGTGCGGACGCAGATTCGTGGTGCGGATCTGCATGGCTGGCTGCATGCTGAACAAATGCGCCGCGCTGGCGGCCACGGCCGGCGTGAGCTCCTGCAGCGCGTTGATCTGGTCGAGAATCCACAAGCCGCGCGCGTGCGACGCCAGAATCAGGGTGTTGTCGCGCGCCTGAATCGTGATGTCGTTGAACGGCATCGTCGGCATGTTGTTGCGCAGCGGCAGCCACTGTCCGCCCGCATCGGGCGAAATGAACACGCCGAACTCAGTGGCGACATAGAGCAGCTTCGGGTTGCGCGGATCCTCTCGGACCGTGCGCGTTACGCGATTGGCCGGCAGCCCCGCATCGATGCGACGCCACGAGGTACCGAAGTCGGTGGTGACGTACACGTAGTTCGTGAAGTCGTTGCTGCGATGGTTGTCGACCACGACGTACGCCGTGCCCGCCGCATGACGTGACGCTTCCACGCCGGCGAACCACGAATCCTTGGGTAGTCCCGGAAAGCGGGTTTGCACATCGGTGAACGTGGCGCCGCCATCACGCGACACACGGAAACGACCATCGTCGGTACCGACGTACAGCACACCCCTCATGCGCGGCGATTCGGCCAGCGCCGTGACACCCGGGAAATACGGCACGCCGTCGTCGAGCGACAGCGTGTTCTCACCCGGCAGGCGTCCCATAAGTGGCAGTCGCGAGCGATCCACGCCCGTACTCATATCACCGAGATCCTTCCAGGTGCGTCCGCTGTTCACCGACTTGAACAGATGCTGCCCACCGGCGTACACCGTGGCCGTATCGTGCGGCGAGATGATGAACGGCGCATCCCAGTTGGCCGGATGCATCGCGTTGCCTAATACCTGTTCGGCGCCCCGCTTGCCCCATGTTTCCCAGTTACGACGACCGGCGATGTGTCCGGTGGAATCCCCGGGGCGGATGTCCTGCACTTCCCACGTCTTCGTGTCGTTGCGCTGCAACCCCAGGAACTGCGAGGCCGAGTACACCGTGCGCGGGTTGAGCGGATTCGGCGTCACGTGAAAGCCGTCGCCGCCGCAGAGGCGCGAGAAGTGATCGTTCAGCACGCCACTCGTGGTCCAGCTGGCGCTCGGTCCCATCCAGCAACCGTTGTCCTGCAAACCGCCGTACACGTTGAACGGCACCGCGTTGTCGGTGGTCACACGATAGAACTGCGACAGGGGGAGCGAGGTGACGTACAGGAACTTGTTGCCGCGATCGTAGCTGATGCCGATGCCGCCGTCGTCGAGCTTCACCACGTGACGACTGTTGCTCGGATTCACCCACACGAAGCGGTCGTCGCCATGCGTGGTGGTGCGCGGGGCGGTGAACGTCTTGCCGCCGTTGTCGCTGAACGAATAGGCGTTCAGCATGTAGATGCGCTGATCATCATTCGGATCGATGATGACCTGACTGGCGTACATCGGGCGCGGATTCCAGTCGCTCATGAACGTCCACGTGGCGCCGGCGTCTTCACTGCGATACACGCCCGCCTTGCGCACGATGTACGCCGTGCTCGCGTTGTAGCGCGCGCCCTGCTCGATGCTGACGGTGAGGATTTTCGGATTCTTGCGATACACTCCAATGCCGATGCGGCCGTACTCGCCCTCGGGCAGGCCGTGTCCCGTGAGCTTGGTCCACGTTATGCCGGCGTCGGTGCTCTTCCAGAGCGCGCTGCCGGGACCACCGCCGTCGAAGCCGTACGCGCTGCGACGACGCTGATACGTGGAGGCATAGAGCACATTCGGGTCGTTCCAGTCCATTGCCACATCGGTGGCGCCCGTCTCGTCGTCCACGAACAGCGTGCGCGTCCAAGTGCGTCCGCCGTCGGTGGTGCGATAGAGCCCGCGATCCCCGCCGGCGCCCCATACCGATCCCTGCGCCGCCACGTACGCGATGTTCGGATCGCGCGGGTGTAGTTGAATGCGTCCGATGTGCATGCTGGTGGGCAGTCCCATGTTCTGCCACGAGACGCCGCCGTCGCTGCTCTTGTACACGCCGTCGCCCCAGCCCACGCTCTGGCGGCTGGCGCGCTCGCCGGTGCCCACCCAGATGATCTGTGGGTTGGGCTGAAACACGGCGACATCGCCAATCGAATGCACCGGCGCCTCGAAGGTCGAGCTCCACGTCACGCCGTTGTCGTTGGTGCGCCAGAGCCCGCCGGTGGCACCCGCCACGTACCAGGTGCTCGGGTTCGACTCGACGACATCCATGTCGACCACGCGGCCGCTCATGGACGCGGGACCGATATTCCGCAGGCGAAGGCCGCCGAGGTCAGCCGCAGATACCGACGTTGTCGGCTGGGCGTGCAGAGCGGCAGGGAGGGCCCACAGCAGGGCCGGGAGCAGCAAACGAGAAGGACGGACGCGCATAGGGCACCAGGGTCGGCGGGAGACAGGTGAACGCCGGAGCAATATGCGGCGTATTGTTGGAGATCGCTGGGCTTCCTGCTTTGCGCTCGGCTCACTGCTTTACCCGACCAAGGATGCGTCTCGTGTTCCGACCCGCACGTCTTGCTGCCACGGCCATGGCCCTGCTGACCGGTGCCTCCGTCGCGCTCTCCGCGCAGAACCGCCCCAACGCCACCAAGGTGGCGCGACCGGAACGTCCGGTGTGGCCCGACGAGGGTCCGCGTACGTGGGCGCCGCGTCCGACCGTATCGGCGATCACCGCCAACGACCTTCGCACCCGCCTCTACCAGTTCGCCGACGACTCCATGCAGGGCCGCCGCATCGGGGAGAAGGGCAACTTCAAGGGCACCGAGTACATCGCCAGCGAGTTCAAGCGCGTCGGCCTCAAGCCGGCCGGCGACAGCGGCACCTACTTCCAGACGCTGCCGTTCGGCCCCACGCAGTTCGACAGCAGCGCCTCGGCGCTGCGGGTCGGCGGCGCCGCGTTTGCGCCCAAGCGCGACTGGATTCCGACCGCGCCCACGGCACAAAACGGCTTCGGCGGCAAAGCGGAGCTCAATGGCGTGCCGGCCGTCTTCGCCGGCACCTGGGGCGACACCGCGGTGATGCTCGATCCGGAGGCGTTCAAGGGCAAGGTGGCGGTGTTCCTCGCCGCGCCGGGCGCTGGCGCCTCGGGTGGCGTGCGCGGACCGGTGTCGTTCGTGAGCTGCGCCGACGTGCCCAACAAGTTCGGCGTGAATGCGATTCTTGCTGCCGACAAGGTGGCGGCGTCGACGCCGGCCCGCGCCGCAGCTCCTGCCGCGGCCGCCGGTGCCCGTGACACGCGGGCCCGCCGCGCCGGTGCCGTCGCCGTACTCGTGATCGGCCTTGACGACATGACGCCGGCCACGGTCAACGCAGCCTTCGAAGGCCGCAACGGCATGCGTCCAACGGCGGCGGTCAACGCCGACGCCCCGGCCGGCGCGACGATCTCGCGCAAGACGGCTGAACAGCTGTTCGGCAAGCCGATCTCCGAAATCACCGTCGGTACGGTCGGTCAGCCGATCACAGCATCGTGGAACCAGACGTGGCGTCCGGCGGCGTATGCCGCGCGCAATGTGATCGCCGTGCTCCCTGGCTCCGATCCGACGCTCAAGGAGGAGTACGTGTTGGTGGGCGCGCACAACGACCACGTGGGCATCAACACCACGGTCGTCGATCACGACTCCCTGCGCGCCGTGAACTTCGTAACGCGTCGTCAGGGCGCCAACGATCCGACCTGCATTCCCACCGCGGAGCAGCAGGTGAAGATCAATGCGCTGATCGCGAAGGCGCGCGCGGCCCGCCCGGCCCGCAAGGACTCGATCATGAACGGAGCCGACGACGACGGGTCCGGCTCGATGGTGCTCTTGGAGCTGGCCGAGAAGTTCGCCAAGGAGAAGCCGGCGCGTTCGGTGATCTTCGTGTCGCACCAAGGTGAGGAGGGCGGATTGCTCGGCTCGCGCTGGTTCGTCGACAACCCGACCATCCCGATCGAGAAGGTGGTCGCGGCGCACAACATGGACATGGTCGGCAAGGGCCGCGTGGATCAGGTGAAGTTCGGCGGACCCAACTCCGTGCAGATGCTGGGCGCGCGTCGACTCTCGCGCGACTTCGGCGACATCATCGACTCGGTGAACGCCAACAGCCCGGAGCCGATGGCGATCGACAAGAGCTGGGACATTCCCGCCAACCCGCTCAACCGCTTCTGCCGCAGCGATCAGGTGAACTACGTTCGCAAGAACATTCCTGTCGTCTACATGTCGCTCGGCTACGGTCCCGATTACCACATGCAGTCGGACGAGGCGCGGTACATCGACTACGATCACGCCGCGCGCCTGGGACGGTTTGTGCACGACGTGATGACGGCCGTGGCCAACCGGAAGGAGAAGCCGGAAATCGGCGGCGCCGACCCGACCTATCCGAGCTGCAATCGCTAACTTCTGGGTGATGAGACGTCGGGACGGCATGGCAGCGGCACCCGTTATTGTTGCCGCTACCACCGCTCAGTAGTTTCTGAAGGTGAACCTTCCCTCCGCAGGCCGATCGGCGTCGAGACTGCTCAGTATTCGTGGTCGGCTGCAAATAGCCGCGTTGGTGGTGGCTGCCGTCATCATCTCGCTGGCGTTTCTGCGCGCCCGCGAGCGCCGCACGGCAGAAGAACGCCGGATCACCGAGCAGTCGCAGCAAACGGCGGCGATCGTGGCCCGATCGCTTGATGCGACGATCGTCAATGCCCACACATTGCTGAACAGCGTGCGCCGGCTGGTCGACCCCGGCGCGACGCCGGAAATCAACGATCAACTGCTGCGCGACCTCTACGCGGATTCGCCGGTTCCGTACTCGAATATCTACATTGTCGATTCGCTCGGAAACAACGTGGGCGCGGCCATGCTGCCGAGCAACGGAAGGGCGAGCTTCACGCGATGGACTCCGGCGCACTTCCAAGATGCGTTGCGCACCAAGCAGTTCACGGTCGGCGTTCCCACTCGCTCACGAACCCTCGCCAGAAGTCCGTGGGTGCTTCCGTTCATCACGCCGATCCTCTATTCCTCGACGGGACGCGTGAAAGCCATGGTGGGCGCGTCGGTCCTCCTCGACTCGCTGGAGGCAATGCGCGTCGCCCGCTCGCTGCCGCCTGGGTCGATCCTGTCGGTGATCGACTCCGCCGACCGCATTGTTTTGCGTTCGAAGGATGCCGACAGGTGGATCGGCAAAGTCTTTCCGCAGGAGCCGCGTCCGTCTGTCATGCAGGCACCGCTGGCGTGGGGGACATTCGTCACCAGCTCCATCGACAGCGTGGAGCGACTGTTCGGGGCGCAGACCCTCACGCAGATCCCTTGGCGGGTGTACGTCGGCATCCCTACCGAGTACGCGTTCGGCCCGTCGCGCACGCAGTTCACGCAGGACATGGTGCTGGGCCTGCTGTTCAGCCTTACGGTGGTCGTGCTGGGTTACTGGATCATCGCGCGCTTCGTGTCGCCGATCGAGTCGCTGACAAGAGATGCGCGGGCCATCTCCACCGGCGACATGGCGCGCCGCTCGAACATCGCCAGCAACGACGAAGTCGGTACCTTGGCCCGGACGTTCAACACAATGGCCGACGCGATCGTGGAGCGGAATGCGGAGCTCGCCGCGTCGCAGGAACAGCTCCGACAGGCGCACAAACTCGAAGCCCTTGGTTCATTCGCCGGCGGCGTCGCCCACGACTTCAACAACTACCTGTCGTCGATCATCGGGCATAGCGAGATGGCGCTGGCCGATCTCCCCGATGCGTCGCCGGTGCGCGATGACGTGGAAGGCGTCCTGGCGTCTGCCCATCGCGCCGCCGAGCTCACACGGCAGATCCTGATCTTCAGCCGCCAGCAGGCGATGGCGCCGCAGGTGCTCGATGCCAATGACGTCGTCACCGGCATCGAACGCATGATCGCGCGCCTGCTCGGGGAGTCCATCGCGCTGACGTTGTCGCTCGAGTCGCAGCTCGGGGTGATACGCGCTGATCGTGGGCAAGTCGAACAGGTGCTGATGAATCTGGCCGCCAACGCGCGCGACGCGATGCCGGGTGGTGGCCGCTTCCAGATCACCACGTCGCAGGTCGATCTGGGCGACCACGAGCTAGACGCGCCGACGCTCCCCGCCGGCCGCTACGTGCAGATCAGCGCCTCCGACACGGGCACCGGCATCTCCCCGGCCACGCGCGAGCGAATGTTCGAGCCGTTCTTCACCACGAAGGACCGCGGACGCGGCACCGGACTCGGTCTCGCCCTCGCGTACGGCATCGTGCAGCAGTCGGGCGGGGCGATTCATGTGGCCAGCACCGAGGGCCGCGGTTCGACGTTTCACATCTATTTTCCGGTGGCGACTGGAGAGCCGGCTGCGATCAACGCGATCAAGGCGATCAAGGGGTCAGAGTCGTTGTTCGCCACGATCAAAGACTCTGACCCCAAGTTAGCCCCCCCCCCCCGTGGGGGGGGCGGCGGGGGGGATAGGCTGGTAGAATAAGACGCTGCC